>NZ_JAUBUC010000079.1:0-28443 GCF_036705285.1 Microcoleus sp. B4-C1
GAAGCTAAGTGTCGGTTTTCCAAAAAAACAATACATCATATCATACTTTTGTATACTTGCAAAATCGGGATGCTCCCGTCTCAAACAGCTTTCTTTGGTGTTGGAATTGACTTTTACATTCACGCGAGTGATGGTGCGGCTGCGGCGCTGGAACCGCGAGCTCAGTCGTAGTTATCTCAGACATTTGTTTGGCACTGCGCCGATGGTTGATGCACCGCGCCATGTTGCTTAAACTAAGTTACCCCCTCGCTCGGCGGTTGAAACAAGGGCAACCACGGGGGGATTGCCCCTACTACATAAACTTTCTTCCCAGCAAAGAGGGACTAAGAAATCAGGGGCATTTAAGCCGGATTTGGTATTAGCAATCAGAGCGGAGGCTGGAAGTTATGAAGCATAAAATCTACGCTGTTGTCAATCTCAATCACAAAAAACTATTCGTTGGTGAAGCCGCTCAGTTGACTATCAATTGGCCACCTTTATTAGCTCGACTCAACAGCGGGAGGTATTCAGATACCGAATTTCAAGTTGTATGGAATCAGGAAGCAGACAAGCGCTTCTTTTCTTTTCACACTTGGCAAGATTTGGCGGATCTAGCTAATAGTTGTGACCTGGTAGGGTTGCCAAATTGTTAGACTTAAAGAGTCAATCAAAATTAAAATGTACTATAAATCATGCAAATTACGATCGACCTTCCCGACAATCTCCCCCTGACTGAAGCCGATGTGCGGATAGAATTGGCGATCGTACTTTACCAGCACCACAGCCATCGCGACTAAAGCATTTAAGTGCGATCGCTGTGCTGCTGATAAAGTTGTATGGTTGAGTCTGTGATTTACCAGATACATTGACAGTTTCGCTGGGCAGGGCAAATTTTGGAAGTGATCGGATTTCCGCTAAGGTCGAGCAAACTCAGGTTAGTCAAAGATGCTAGCGGTTTCATGTCGCTGATTTTATTGTTTTTGAGGTTGAGATCAGTCAGTTTAGTCAAGGATGCTAGCGGTTTGATGTCACTGATTTTATTGTTGATGAGGTAGAGGTCAGTCAGGTTAGTCAAAGATGCTAGCGGTTTGATGTCGCTGATTTGATTGTTGATGAGGCTGAGCCAACGGAGTTTGGTCAAAGATTCTAGCGGTTTGAAGTCGCTGATTTGAATGCTGCTGAGGCCGAGTTTAGTCAGGTTAGTCAATGATTCTAGCGGTTTGATATCGCTGATTTTATTGCCGCTGAGCCTGATATCTGTCAGTCTAGTCAAAGATTGTAGCGGTTTGATATCGCTGATTTTATTGCTTCCGAGGTCGAGTACAGTCAGGTTAGTTGAGGATGCTAGCGGTTTGATATCGCTGATTTTATTATTTTGGATGTTGAGATTAATCAGGTTAGTCAAGGATTCTAGCGGTTTGATGTCGCTAATTTGGTTGTAGTCGAGTTCGAGATTAGTCAGTTTAGTCAAGGATGCTAGCGGTTTGATGTCGCTGATTGTATTTTTGTGGAGATTGAGCTTAGTCAGGTTAGTCAAGGATGCTAGCGGTTTGATGTCGCTGATTGTATTGTTTTGGAGATTGAGCTTAGTCAGTTTAGTCAAGGATGCTAGCGGTTTGATGTCGCTGATTTTCGCGAAGATGAGATCGAGTTCAGTCAGGTTAGTCAAAGATGCTAGCGGTTTGATGTCGTTGATGCCACTAAGTCCGAGCTCCGTGAGACTGGAAAGTTTTTGATTAGCCGCATCGCACTCAGTAGTCCCTGATATCCGCAACAGTGCCTCAACAGTATCTTTAGCGTCAGGGTTCAAAGAAGCCTTTTCTCGACACCAGTCAGCAAATGTGCGTCCACTTTTTCCCGGTTGCGGTTCGGAGACTAACGCGGAAGGTCTATTGTTTCCCGGTTGCGGATCGGCGACTAACTTGGAAGGCTTATTTCCACATGATGCGATCCCGATCGCACTCAAAGCAACTACTATCAAACTTGCTAAATTTATGTGTTTCTGTGCAACTATAAGTTTCATCATCTTGTACCTCTAATTTCCTGAATAGACAATGGCACGTTGGTAAACTGTCACGAGACTGCCAGATAGTTCTAAAATAACTGTGATATTAAACTTATAGCCAATAACTTTATCTGCACAAACTCAGGAAAATACCTTATGAACAGCACAGCATCTTACGCATCATCTCAAATGGCAGATCGCGAACGCGCGAACCTCAGCAAGCTAATCGATTACAGTTCCATTCGATCGATACCCGAAATTTGGGCGATCGTCAAACAAAAATTCGGTCAAACCGTCGCCCTCCACGACCCCCACACCCAGCCAGAAATCAAACTCACCTACACCGACCTGTACCAGCAAATCCAGCAATTCGCCGCCGGCTTACAAGCCCTAGGCATCGAACCAAATCCCGAAGAAGCAGTCCCTCCCCGCGTCGCCCTCTTCGCAGACAACAGTCCCCGCTGGCTGATAGCCGACCAAGGTATCATGATGGCCGGGGGCGCCAACGCCGTTCGAGGCGCCACCGCCGACCCCGAAGAACTCCTGTACATCATCCAAGACAGCGGCAGCACCGCCTTGGTAGTCGAAAACCAGGCATTACTCAAAAAACTGCAACACCGCCTCCCAGATTTGCCCATCCAACTCATCGTCCTCCTCTCCGACGAAGAACCGGAAACCAGTCAAACCCTAAGCACAGTCAAATTTTCCCAAGTCATGACCACAGGGGCCAACCGTCCCCTCAAACCCACCAACCACAAGCCTCAAACCCTCGCCACCCTCCTCTACACCAGCGGCACCACCGGCAAACCCAAAGGCGTCATGCTGACTCACGGCAACCTCCTGCACCAACTCAACACCTTGGGCACAATTCTCCAGCCCGAAGGCGGCGACGGCGTCCTCAGCATTCTGCCCAGTTGGCACGCCTACGAACGCAGCGTCGAATACTTCCTGCTTTCCCAAGGATGCACGCAAATTTACACCAATATTCGCTATTTCAAACAAGACTTTAAAACTTACAAACCCCAGTACATGGTCAGCGTTCCGCGCATCTGGGAATCGATTTATGAGGCCGTACAAAAGCAATTTCGGGAACAGCCGCCTAATAAACAAAAATTGGTGAATTTCCTGTTATCTGCCAGCCAGCAATACATCGAGAACCGCCGCATTTTCCAAGGATTAACTCTCAGTTTGAAACCGGCTTCTGCTTCCGAAAAACTAATCGCCCGCATCAAAAGCATTCTGTGGTCGCCCGTACACGGCCTGGCAGAAAAATTGGTTTACAAAAAAGTCAGGGAAGCTACAGGGGGACGCTTAAAATGGGCAATTAGCGGCGGCGGTTCTTTGGCAACGCATTTAGACAATTTCTTTGAAATAGCGAATATCGGTTTGTTGGTGGGATATGGTTTAACCGAAACGTCCCCGGTTTTAACTGTGCGCCGCCCTTGGCACAATCTTAAAGGTTCCGCTGGACAGCCCATTGCCCATACGGAAATTAAAATAGTAGACCCAGAAACCAGACAGCAACTGCCCACAGGCCAGCGCGGCTTAGTATTGGCGCGCGGGCCGCAAATCATGGCAGGTTATTATCTTAATCCCCAAGCGACTGCCAAGGCGATCGACTCCGAAGGCTGGTTCGACACCGGCGATTTGGGCTGGCTGACACCGGGAAACGACTTAATCTTGACCGGGCGGGCCAAAGATACGATCGTCCTCACCAACGGCGAAAACATCGAACCCCAGCCCATAGAAGACGCCTGCGTCCGCAGCCCCTACATCGACCAAATTATGCTAGTAGGTCAAGACCAGAAATCCGTCGGCGCCTTAATTGTCCCCAATGCAGAAGCCGTGCAGAAATGGGCAGAAACTCAGAATCCCCCCATACACGAAATTGACTGGAATAGCAAGACAATTCAAGATTTATTCCGCAAAGAATTGAACCGAGAGGTGCAAAATCGCCCTGGATACCGCGCGGACGATCGCATCGGCCCGTTCCGCTTGATTCAGGAGCCATTTTCGATCGAGAATGGAATGTTGACCCAGACCCTGAAAATTAAGCGCCCGGTTGTGACGCAACACTACCGCGATATGATTGACGGGATGTTTTGAAATATTCGCTGGACTTGGGGAATGGAAAAGAAAAAATTATCCCAACACCCGAGTCCCGATTCCGAGTCCTCAGTCCTGGGCCATTAGTTCAGGTTTACCAACTAATGACTCATGACTAATGCCTAATTCCTAATTGACAAGCAACAACTTTATGGAACCACAATTACTCTTGAAGCGATCGATTAACGTTAAGGTCGTCGTTACTCCTCGCTGGAAAGAAGAAGCTCAACAGCAACTCCAAGCCCAAATCAACCAAATAGACTCTCAGCTACAACAGTTAGAAATGCAAGGGCAGCGGATGATTTCAGAAATCCAAAAGTCAAATTTGCAGCCCCCAGGCCCGCAAGTAATGCAGCAAATAGAAAACATTCAAGTGCAGGTGAATCAAAGAAAAAGCGAACTGCTAGAACAGAAAAACCAAAACCTGCAACAGCTTCAGCAAGTGCAGGTGCTAGACCTGGAACAAGAAGTGAGTCAAGGTCAAATTGACGGCACGTTCACTGTCGGGCTGGGAGAAAACTTGATTCAAAAAATGCAAGTAGAAATTCTCCTCCGCGACGGCATAGTCGAAGAAATTCGAGGTGATATTTAGAAATTGGTAAGTGGTAATTGGCGATCGGTAATTGGCAATTGATTTTGAGTCAACAGTCACACATCAAGAATGCGAGACACTGGCATAATAATAAGTATTGCCGGTGGCCGATCGCCAATGCTCAATTGCCAAATACCGATTACCTATTACCAACACAAAAGGACTTTTTACAGATGATTCGCGAAGTTTTCATGCCAGCCCTGAGTTCTACCATGACAGAGGGCAAAATTGTTTCCTGGGTCAAATCCGCCGGAGACAAAGTAGAAAAAGGCGAAACGGTGGTAGTCGTTGAATCCGACAAAGCCGACATGGATGTCGAGTCTTTCTACGAAGGCTATTTAGCAATAATTATCGTACCTGCGGGCGAAGTTGCTCCGGTGGGAGCGGCAATCGCCCTGGTAGCAGAAACAGAAGCCGAAATCGCCACAGCTCAGCAGCAAGGAGCAGCAGCCCCAACCGCAGCAGCAGCCCCTGCTCCGAGCCCCGCTCCTGCGATCGCAGCTACATCCTCAGTAGGTTTACAGCAAAATGTTAGTCGCCAAAACGGCCGCAGCGTCGTTTCTCCCCGCGCTCGCAAATTAGCCAAAGAGTTTAAAGTAGATTTGAATTCTATCAAAGGCAGCGGGCCCAACGGTCGCATTGTCGCAGAGGATGTGGAAGCAGCAGCCGGCAAAGCTCAACCAGCTCCGGTTCAGCAAGCGGTAACAGTTCCCGCAGCACCCGCACCCGCAGCACCCGCACCCGCCCCCGCAGCAGCCAAACCCGCACCCGCACCAGTCCCGGCGATCGCACTTTCGGGCCAAAAAGTACCGATGAATGCGCTGCAAAATGCGGTGGTGCGGAATATGGAAGCAAGTTTGAGCGTGCCTTCTTTCCGCGTCGGTTACACAATTACTACTGATAATCTCGACAAACTCTACAAACAAATTAAGTCGAAGGGCGTCACGATGACGGCTATGCTGGCGAAGGCTGTAGCTGTAACTTTACAAAAACATCCTCTGCTGAATGCTTCTTATGTGGAGTCGGGAATTCAATACCGCGCTGATATTAATGTGGCGGTAGCGGTGGCGATGGATGGCGGCGGTTTGATTACGCCGGTGTTGCAAAATGCCGATCGCCTCGATATTTATTCGCTCTCCCGCACTTGGAAGGATTTAGTCGATCGCGCCCGCACCAAGCAGTTGAAGCCTGATGAATACAGCACGGGAACTTTTACTCTTTCCAATTTGGGAATGTTTGGAGTAGACAAGTTTGACGCGATTTTGCCGCCGAATCAAGGCTCGATTTTGGCGATCGGCTCTTCACGGCCGCAAGTAGTGGCTAATGAAGATGGTTTGATGGGAGTGAAGCGCCAAATGCAGGTGAATATTACTTGCGATCACCGGATTATTTACGGTGCGGATGCGGCGTCTTTCTTGCAGGATTTAGCGAAATTGATTGAGACCAATCCTCAGTCTTTGACGCTTTAGCGATCGTCCTAAATCTCCCTTTTACTCTTATTGGCAGGAAAGGGGGATTTAGACTTAGCTTTTAATGAGATGTCTAATTTTGGAATGATTTAACCGCAGAGACCGCAGAGGACACAGAGGAAGAGAAGAGAGAGATCAATAATTCCGATACCAACGGATTTGATATTACTCATTAAGACGATGAAAGTGCAAGTTTTGTCTGTTCAACCTGCGATCGCCTCTAATACTCACCAGGTTTTGCTGTCAGTTGGTACGGATACACACAAATTTCTTTTACCGGAGGCAGTCGCGGCATTGGGGCTGCGATCGAAAGCAGTGTTTGACCCGTGAAAGCGCTGATGTTGCCTTTGATTATACCAATTCGCCCGATCGCCCAATTTAGCACAGACGTGGCGCTCAGCTTTCGATCGCACCTTCGTGAGTCCGCGCACCATTGCCAAAATTGTTGGGCGTGAAGTCGGTTTCGATCGTCGGACGCTCAAACAATTAGACCTCTTGCAAAAATAATTAGGACGGGCAAGATGCCCATCCCACAAAAAAAATAACTCTTGTGGGATGGGCATCTTGCCCGTCCCTTGAATTGATGAAAAGGATTTTTGCAAGAAGTCTATTTAGGATCGCGAATTAAATAATTTACACATATTTGTGGGATGGGCGTCCCGCCCGTCCAGAAAGGACGCCCATCCCACAAGAACAATAAATTGTAAGTTATTTAATTCTCATTCCTTACCAATTACCAATTACCAATTACCAATTACCAATTCCCAACTTGCGTTATTTCTGTTTTATGACTACCAACGTAATGTCGTCAAAAACTTTATGTTTGTCAATATGTTGCCGCAGATCATCAATTACTGCTTGTCGAATTTCTTCAGCCGTTTTGTGGCGATTTTCTTTGGCCACTTGGCACAATCTTTCTATGCCGTAATACACTTTATTTATATTTACAGCTTCGGTAATTCCATCTGTGTAAAGCACTACTACATCCCCTGGATTAAGATGCACTTCAACTTGGGAAACAAAATCAGCAATATCTTCCTCTAATCCCAGAGGAAAGCCGAGTTCCAATGTATCGATCAATTCGATGTTACCATCAGTACGGACTACAATTATTTCTTCATGTTGACCGCTGAGGGTAAGGTTACTATCTTGATAATCTAACAAAGCCAAGGTCATGTTTCTAGACGAGTCGATGCGCTCGATATTGGCATAAAGGGTGCGGTTTAACACATCAAGAAACTTCACCGGATCGGTTTCGTTCATTTGGTGGAGAGTGCGGACGGCGGTTTGCGCCATAATCATTAATACGCCACTTTCTAAACCATGTCCTGTAACATCGCCGATGCTAATTTTTACCCGATCATTTTGGGTTAGCACGTCGTAGTAGTCGCCACCCACTTCATCGGCAGGTTCCATATATCCAGCTATTTCTAATCCTTTAATTTTATCTAGTTCTGATTGTTTGGGCAAGATCATTTGTTGCAGTCGTTTCGTGACTTCTAACTCAGCACTGAGGCGGATGTTTTCGGCTTTAAGTTTGTTGTTGAGGTCGCTAATTTCCTGGTTTGCTTGGGCGAGTTGGGCGGTGCGTTGTTGCACCTTTTCTTCTAAAGTTTGATAGAGACGGGCATTTTCGATGGAGATCGCAGCTTGGGCGGAAATGATGTTGAGGACTTCTAAGCGATCGCGCGTAAAAGCCCCCGCTGTTAAATTATTTTCTAGGTATAGGATGCCCACCAACTTACCTTGATTAATCAGGGGGCTACACAAGATAGATTTAGGTCGCTGCTGAATAATATACGGGTCAGATGCAAACCTGCTTTTATTCGTTGCATCATCGATCGCCAGAGTTTCTTGCGTGCGTTGTACATAATTAACCAGCGAGATAGGAATCTCTTGACTTTCAGTCGCTGACTTGGAGATTAATTGACATCGTTCACCCGTACATTGAGCTTCAATTTTCCACTTACCTGCTGGGTCAGGTATGAGGAAATAAAATTTTTCCGCTCCCGCATTTTCCAGCAAGACTTGCATCAAATTCGAGAGTAACTTATCTAAATGAACTTCCCCTGAGAGCGCTTGGGAGGCTTTGATAATTGTTGATAAATCCAGAGCTTGTCCAGCACCTGAACTGGTAGAAGTGACAGTGGTTCTGCTCTGAACCATCGTTTCGTCTCTTCCACTCGTCAGGCTATTTTTCCTACCGACGATAGGTGCGAGTAATTCAGCATGGCGCTCTTCTAAATCCTTAACTTTTGCCTTTGCTCCCCAGCGGATGTAAGCATAGTAAGCGTCTATCATGTAGGTACGCGCTACTTTCTGACGACCTAAAGTTAAATAAAATTCTGCTGCTAGTTCATTGGCGAGGGCTTCGTGCTGGACGTATCCATTTTCCTTGGCTCCATCTATCGCCCGGTCGTAATATTCCATTGCTGAGAAAGATTGCCCTAAGACGCGGGCTTTTTCTGCTTCTACTAAGTCATACTTATGCTGGTAATTGGCTGGGCAATGGAACGCCCAATTTTTTAGGCTTTTCTGAGTTTCTTCTACTTGGTTGAGGTATTCTTGTTTCTTTTCTTCCTCTCCTGCATCTTCTTGAACATACTGGGCTAAAAGAATCAGACAATAGTAAAAAGTATGTTCAATAAAACTAATATTTGATTGAACGTAACCTGAATATTTAAATCCCTCTCTCGCAAACTCGATAGCTTCTTCATACTGCTTAAACAAATAGCAAACTACAGTTTTGGCAAAATAAAGCCTGAACAAGCAAATGAAATTATTTACTTCTCTTAAATAAGAGATAGCTTTTTCCTCATTTAATATGCTGCCCATCAAGATCAGCTTATTATCTGTCATCCCCCTTAAATTTTCTACTAATTGACCGAGAATCTTGAGTAAATATAACTGGTGTTCTTGGGACAATCTTTCTGCCAAGTCAATATATAGTTTTTGCTGTTCTTGCACGTAGTCTAGATGCTCTGCCTTAAAAAATAAATGCGAGCAATAGTAATCAGCACCATGACAAGCATATTCTATATCTCCAAATTCTAAGCCGCTATTAATTGCTTGACGAAGGGCTTCTATCGTTTCCCTAGTATGCTTTTTGAGGTGGATAATACCGATAGAAACATTAACTAAAACTTTAGAACGAAACTCTCTAGCATCTAACTTATCTAATAGCTGCAAAGCCAGTTGCCCCAGTTGATAGGATAAATTTATATCTAAGAATAGCCAAGATACGAATATACCGTAAACAGAATAGCCGTAAGTAGATTGCGGCGAATTCCCGTACTGACGAGAAAGTTCCACCATAGTATATATAATAGGTAACGATAGCGGGCTTTCTGCAAAGCAAGCAGGTGGGAATATAAGAACTAAAAGCTGCATAGCCGCCTGCTTGTAGGGTTCGCTCATTTCAGGCAGGTTTGCTAACTCCTCAATATTGAGTTCTTGCGGGGGTGATTCATATAGGGTCACTCCTAGCATCTTTAGAACTTGCAGTCCGGCATCTAAGCCATCATTATTTTGATTTTTAGCGAGGTAAATTCTAATTTTCAGTTCGTATAAGTTGACTTGTTCGAGGATTGTTTTGGCTTTTTGAAACACGCGATCGCACAAAATTTCCGCTCGTTCTAAATTAGCATTAAGATATTCGGCTTCCGCCGCTTCCCGATAAAAATTAAATGTCACATCGTATCTACTTTCCCAGCTATCTTGGCTCAGGAGTTCTATACCTACATTCAAATAATTAACAGCGGCTTCATATGCAGTAGCTGCCTTCGCTTTCTGTCCAGCAATCAGGTTTAATTGGGCTAACTCATCTTTTTCTGACTGATTAGTTAGCAAATCTGTGCCAAAATTCAGTTGGTTAACCAGAGCAAAAATATTATCTTTTCGCTCTTGCTCTGTTGTATTATTCAGCAACAGTTGACCAATTTTCAAGTGAGTCGCTTTTTTCTCTGACTCTGGAATCAAAGAATAAGCAGCTTGCTGCACCCGGTCATGCAAAAATTTGTAGTCAACTTTGATATCGCGTATAGATGCCAACTCTTCCTGGGCAAACACTAGAGGAATTTTGTAATTTTCAGACAGCGGCAGAATCAAACCAGCTTGCATTGCTTCCCACAAATGAGCAGCCGTCGCTAAGTTTGATTCTTCATTGACAATTGATAAAACTTCTAAATTAAATTGGTTGCCGATACAAGCCGCTAATTTTAATGATTTCTGGGTTGTTTCTGGGAGTTTGCGAATATTTCGGGCAACCAGTTCAACAATATTGAAATCTGCGATACCAATTGCTTGGATTTGTTGAATATCCCACTCCCAGCGGTCTGTATCTACTTGATAAACCAGCAGATTTTCTGAGTACAGGGTTTTGAGTAGCTGGGTTAAGAAAAAGGGATTGCCTTGGGTTTTATTAAAAAGTAATTCAGAAAAAACTTTGATTTGCTCTGAGTTTACGCTGCCATCGAGAGTGTCGGCGATTAATTGGTTGACGCTATCCAAAGCCAGCGCCTGAATGGTGATATTATTCACCACCGTTTCATTTTCTTGAATTTTTTCTATGGTCTGAATTAAAGGATGAACGGGACTGACTTCGTTATCTCTATAAGCTCCAATCGTTAATAAATATTTGCTATCTGGGTCAGTGACTAAGAGTTGGATTAACTTTAGAGATGCCGAATCTGCCCACTGTAAATCGTCTAGGAATATGACTAGCGGGTGTTCTGGTTGACAAAAAACGCGAATAAATTGTTGAAATACCCGATTAAATCTGTTTTGCGATTCCGAAGATCCCAGTTGAGGAACTTCCGGGTGTTTACCGATAATTAGTTCTACTTCGGGGATAACATCAATAATAACTTGACCGTTATTATCTAGCGCTTTTAATAAGTTTTCTTTCCAAACCGCAATCAGTTCGGAACTTTCGGTTAATAGCTGACGAACTAATTCCTGAAATGCTTGGATTAAAGCTGCATAGGGAATATTGCGCTTAAATTGGTCAAACTTACCCGCAATAAAATATCCCCTAGCTGCTACAATTGGTTTATGAACTTCATTGACGATTGAAGTTTTACCAATCCCGGAATAACCGGAAACTAACATCATCTCGGTGGCACCGAGGCTGACTCGTCCAAAGGCCTCTAGAAGAATTTGGACTTCGGTTTCTCTACCATAAAGCTTCTGGGTAATGAGTAATTGGTTGCCGCGATCGCGTTGACCGATGGGAAAGTTTTCAATCTTCCCAGTTGTCTGCAATTGCTGCAAACAAGTTTCCAGGTCAAATTTTAATCCCGCCGCACTTTGATATCGGTCTTCCGCATTTTTTGCTAACAGTTTCATCACAATATCTGAAACCACTTGGGGAATTTCTGCTACCTCTTTAGGTGGGACGGGTTGTTTGGCAATATGACAGTAAACCAACTCCATCGGATCGGTGGTAGTAAATGGCAACTGGTTGGTCAGCATTTCATAGAAAGTCACTCCTAAAGAATAGAAATCGGTGCGGTAGTCAATTGCTCGATTCATCCTCCCCGTTTGTTCGGGTGACATATAAGCGAGAGTCCCTTCTAGCAAGTTGGGATTGCTAATGCTTTGGTTTTTCAATTCCAATCGCGATGAAATACTAAAGTCAGTCAGTTTTACTTTTCCGGTCGCTGGATTGATAATGATATTTGAGGGCTTAATGTCTTTGTGAATGATCGGTACTTCATGGAGATAGATCAAAGTTTCGGATAGAGCGATCGCTACCCTCAGCAACTCGGTTATTGACAGGTTATTGGCTGCCATAAAATGATAAAGGGATAGACCCCCAAAATCTTCTAATATTAGCGCTAAACTATTCTGATAATTTTCTAAGTTGTAAGTTTTGACAATTCCTTCACACTCTAAATTTTGAGTAATTATAAATTCTTGCCTTAAATTGGTGATTTGTTCAAGGCTAGGATAATCATATTTAATAATTTTAATGATAACTGGTTGTCTGTAACCATGTTTTTTAGCTCTATATACAACAGTCCTTACTCCTTCGTAAATTTTTTCTATAATTTCGTATCCCGAAAGAATTATCATATTTTTACTTTCCTTTCTTGTTTGACCTTTTTAAAGAGTGTATATGAACCAAGAAGCCCACTGCCAAAAGCGCGATCGCGCTTTTGGCAGGTGAGTTTCTTAATGAAAATGGGGGTACACCTCATTCTCAAACAGCTTCCTAATCTCTGGCTCGTTTTGATCGACTAGCTCCTGGTAATCCTGTTGCACTGGAATCTTGTAACTAGCTTGGCGCTTAGAAATCTGTCGCAACCATGCTGTATGCAACGTAAACCCAAACTTGAGTTTTGAATTATGCAATTTGCACAGGGGGCCATCTGACAGTTTGTTACCATTGAAAATCCAAATTTGATTTGTGGGTCCCAATTTTTCGTCTTCAAAACAAACAGCACAGACGATGTAACCGTTTGTAGAACTTTCACCATCACCACGGGGTATGAACTGGGGTGATAGCGTCATGTAGCCACAAGGGAACTCATAGCGATCGGCAATCACCATCGACTTTGGGTGCAGCCTGAACAAGCAAGCAGGTTTACCCTTTTGGGCTAAGCGGATAACTTCTGAGAGCGGTATTAATCGGTACTTATAATCGTCGTACAGATCGACAATGTATTTTGTCATCAAATCTCGCCACAGTCCAAACGAACTCCAGTAGACATTTTCTAGCTTTCCTGGAGTCAAACCTGTAGGGAGCCTATCTAAGTAGGCATAGAGATCGACAGCCCATGTGGCGTTGATGTCGGAGATAACTTGGGACTCAATCAGTTGTCCAGTCTCTCCATGAATTATGTAGCGCCCCATTCGTCCGATGTCAGTCTCATCGTGTTCCATACCATGCAGGTAAGGTGGCACGGGTTTGTGGGGTTTGGAGGCTGAAACATCATACATTCTAAGCCATTCAGCTACTTGCATTCCACAAAGGTGGGCAACGTGGAGAGTGATATTGCCATTGGGATTATCATAATCCACCAAAAAATGGGCAGCTTCGAGAGGAATTACCACTTTCTGGGCGACGACTTCAACTTCCTTATTACTGCTAGCTGGACGCTGGCCTGCTTTTAGATCGGCACGGCGCACGATATAAATATTAGAATCCGGCAGAGGCGGACGTTCTAGTAATTTTCTCAAGTGCTGCTCTAGTTTTTTATTCTTGGGAAATGGGTTGTTGATTATCTGCTCCAGACCCGTAATGAAGGCGGTGTCCATCAGTACCACATAATCTTTAGTTACTCCTATTTGATGAATAGTTTGTTCAATTTTAACTGGCGTGCCATCAGGCAGTACCAGCTTCCATCGTTCCAGTTCGCCAACACCATCCCA
The DNA here is from genome assembly GCF_036705285.1 of Microcoleus sp. B4-C1. Classification (NCBI taxonomy): domain Bacteria; kingdom Bacillati; phylum Cyanobacteriota; class Cyanophyceae; order Oscillatoriales; family Microcoleaceae; genus Microcoleus; species Microcoleus sp. B4-C1. The sequence goes on from NZ_JAUBUC010000079.1 coordinate 13,526, forward strand.
GCAAACTACATAGGTAAAATCCTCCAATTCTTTCCCAAATATACTTCCAATGGAACTCATTAGGTTTTCAACTATGTCTCGGGAGAAGCCGAACACAGCACGGGAAATATCTTTGAGCAAATCTGTTTGACAGAACCCCGTCAGTGCTACGATAATTTCCTCTATTAGTTGGGGAATTTCTTCGATCTCATAAACCCACTGAATGCCTTCTATAAAACTAGCCGCTGATCTGCCGTAATTAACTGTAAACATCTTACCTTCACCGGAATAATCAAAGGCAGGATGAGCCGTACTCAAAATACTTTTGCAAGGAAATTTCTTAGGATTAATTATTATTGGAATTTTGAGTTGATCCAGTTCCCCCCGCCACTCTTGATTCGATCCAACTGGTGTTACCACTTCCAGGGTGTCTGTATCAATTTCATAAGGACGACCTGCATCATAGGTAACTAGCAAGCGATCGCAGGAGTCCGCAGCAAATTTCATGGGTAGAAAAGCTGTATTTAATTGATTACGCAGACCCAGAGACATAGACAACCGAGCAATGCCGCGATTGAGGAATTTATACTTTTCATACTCGCCTCCAGGCTGTGTTGCTTTGTCAGCATAGTAATCCGGTGGCTTAACAAGGCGAGTCTTCACCAACACTTTGCCTGGTTGATCAAAATCAAGCCTATAAATCATGCCATCGCCATTCAACAATGAGTCTCCGTCTTTAAATGGGAGTCCTCCTGATTCAACAGTGCCGACTGGAGCAACAATAAAGACGTGACCTTGCAAGTCCTCTGGTAGTTTCCCCTCAATAATCTCCAATTGGATCATCTTATGTGGTTCATCTAGTTCATCCCGACTGGCGGTCATAATCGACTGTGGAACGGCACAGCCCTCTGTTACTGCTTTGGTATTGCTTTTAGTGGGTTCGTTCATGTGGCTCTCCTGAGTTAAAATGTAATAATGGTAACAGTGTATATAATTATTTGATTTATGAATGGGAAATGAGGACTGTAACTTAGATACTATCTTTGATAAAGATTTCAGATCTATTCTCCCCTCCCCTGCGTCAAAGCGCAATTGGAATCGACATTAACTTATTATCGGCTCTCTCGTACTTATGGTGATAACGCAAGCTAATAATTTAGCACGATCGAGGGTTTCAACCTTCAGCCTCAGATACTTAGTATCATCTGCTACTTTTAACACCAAGCATCGGGGAGAGCCGAGGAAAAAATGATGTGATTAGATGTTTGCATCGAAACTGATGTCATGAATGCTGCACAGGGGCAAGCGTAACAAGTCGCTTTAGCTGTCATATCAAGGTGCGACTCGGCTAAAATGTGGCGCGCCACATTTCTGGGGCAATTGTTCAATTAATGCGATGATATAAATGTGTGGCAATGCTCATACTGACGATCGCCACCAATCAACAACCAATTTGGGCTAGAACTATCAGAAGGTTGCCAGCCTCTGCGCTCTCAAATCGGTTCTATAAAACCGACACATAATGACGATAATTTTAACCAACGACGACGGCATTGACGCTCCAGGGATTCAAGCACTTTTGCAGGCTGTAGAAGGCAAAACAATTATGGTGGCTCCGCAGGGGCAATTGTCGGGCTGCGGGCATCAAGTGACTGCTCACAGTCCGATTCATGTCGATCGGCGATCGGAATTTGAGTATGCTGTAGGGGGAACACCGGCCGATTGCGTCCGCATCGCTCTTCATCACGTTTGTGCGAAACCGGATTTGGTGCTTTCGGGTATTAACGCGGGCGGCAATTTGGGGGTTGACGTGTATATTTCGGGTACGGTTGCGGCTGTGCGGGAAGCAGCCATGCACGGTATTCCGGGCATCGCAATTTCCCACCGGATTAAAAGGCCGCTCGAAATAGACTGGGATGTCGCTACTCGTTGGACATCGCGGGTGTTGGCGGATTTGCTGAATCGGGAACCAAAGTCGGGGTGTTTCTGGAATGTGAATTTGCCGCATTTAGCGCCCGGAAGTGCGGAACCGGAAATTGTGTTTTGCCAGCCTTCGACGCAGCCGCTGCCTGTGGTTTACCGGGTGGAGGGAGAATACTTTTATTATGCCGGAGAATATGGCTCGCGCGATCGGGCGGCGGGGACTGATGTTGACGTGTGTTTTGAGGGTAATATTGCGGTGACTGAGATATCGCTGTGATAGATTTGGGCGATCGAACTATATTTTTTTTTCAACAAAGTCTAAATAAATGGTGTTAAATTCGATCGGCGACAGAATGTTTCATATTCATCGCTAAAAACAGATTTCATTATACTTTGGGTTTAGCACTGCATATTCCCTAGATATAATAAACCTGTTTTCGGATTATCCCAAAATAGGATATTTAAATCTGTTAAAAATCGATAGTAATGACAATTACACAAAATTAATCGCAATTCCGAGAGTGGCCGCTATCTCTACTTGCGGCCGTCCGTGCTACCATAATTTTTTTTGTCATCCTTCGGCTTAGCAACACCATCAGGTTGTTTCTTTGGCTTTTTGACTTCTTTATTGCTTTTTCTTTCTTTGGACATGATAATTCCTCACTTTTGACTCAGCATAACATAGATTGACACATTTGCCTAACTGCCAGTTGAGGGGGTGAGTCTATACAGATATTACTCGCTGTTAGTTTTCTACAATCTGCAGTATATTATCTGCTAGGTTTTGAACAAATAGCATCTACCGTTAGGCATATCGATAAATTCCTCAGAAGTACAATCTCTGAAATTACTTTTAACCCCGATCGACTCAAGGAAATATGGAAAAGCACGAGCAGAACTGCTGCGAGACTACCGAGAAAAATTCGGGCTGATTAAGCTGTTGTTCCACATCTAATTTTCCTGAAAAATGACAGTAGATCAAATATGCAGCTATGCTCCTGCCAGCCTTCGCGACACCTGACTCAAAAACAACCAACAAATTTGCAGTCTCGGTTTAAAAAAGCTGTTAGCCACAGTGGACAACAAGAATATAGCAATCCTAAATCATTTGTGAAAATCCTTTGTGAATCTCTTACTCCCTCCCCTTGATAAGGGGAGGGTTGGGGTGGGGTAAAAAATTTACGACTCCTGCAAGAATTGCTATATTGATTTTAACTATTGATTAACACTTCGGACAGTGTTTGATGACTTACCTACTGAGAATAACGGTTTCACGGATCTCAGTACGATCGCAACGCTTGCCGAAGCATACTAGAGACTCACGATAAATCAAGGGTTTCAGACTATGAGTTCAAAACGGTCGGGACTATGGAAAAAGCACAAAGTATATGTATAAATATAAAGTTAATTGTCAGCTTTCTTGAAAGTGCGATCCAGTCCGCTCCTTTTGAGATAAAATACTTATAAAGAGTGTTTATTTCTAGATTAATTTCCGCTATAAGGAATGTGACCCGTATGGAAGTAACCGAGCTGCTCAAAGAGTACGAAAATGGAAACAGAGACTTTGCTGACGCAAACCTCAGCGGAGCAAACCTCAGCGGAGCTATGTTAGTTGGCGTCAACCTTTCAAGGGCTAACCTGTCGGGAGCTAACCTGAGTCGGGCGCATCTCACCAAAGCAGAGCTCAACGACGCAAACCTTTACAGGGCAAATCTGAGTTTTGCCAAAATGGGTCAAGCCAGACTAGCCGATGCAGAGCTGACAAAAGCCAATCTCAGCGGAGCTTTCCTCGTCAAAGCAAAACTGCCCAGGGCAAAGTTGAGTGGCGCCCAACTCATCGGTAGCAACCTGCGGAGCGCCATCCTCTGGAACGCCAATTTGTGTACAGCCGACATGCAATTCATCAACCTGCGGGGCGCGAACCTCACGGGAGCAAACCTCAATTGGGCCAACTGCGGAGGGGCAAAACTCAGCGGTGCAAAGCTTTTTGGCGCTCAACTAACAGGCATCTATCTCAGGAAAGCTTACATCAATGGCATCGACCTGAGCAGGACGGATCTCAATGGCGTCAACCTGAGCGAAGCCAAACTGAACGGGGTAAACCTGGAAGGCTCGAACTTGTTAGCTGCCAATCTCAGCGGGGCTCAGTTGCGGGGCGTCCAGTTGATGGGAGCAGATTTAACCAGGGCAAATCTGGTGGGGGTTTCTTTGGTGCAGGCAAACCTCGATTGGGCTAGGCTGTGCTATGCAGACTTGAGCGAAGCCGACTTGAGCGGCGCAAGTTTCACGGGAACCAACTTTGAGGGTACTCAGTTAGCCGGATCAACAATCCCCCCATCTTTGAGCAATGATGTCTACTTAACTGCAGCACGTGGTGTCGCAGCTTAGGCAAGGCCAAAAATTAATTTCGCATCCGAGTGTACGACTCTCGCATTGGTTTAACTTTTGATGCCGACATCATTACTTTTGTGAGAGTGTTGCACCGGCAAGAAATTTACTGATATTTGCGAGAGTTTGTAGCATCACAATTGAGCTCACCCGATTAATTTCGCGACTCGCAAAGCAGAGGTAATGGCTCCTTCGTGCAAACCATCCCCCAAATAAGCTCCCGCATGATAAGTGTTGTTCTCGCCATTAGTCTCGATAACTTCATTTCGATATCGAAAAGACTCGACAGTGTACAGCGGCGTGTGATGTTTCTGAATGTGAATAATGTGCTTTTGGGCGATCGACTCCTGCAGTTGAAAAGCTAAACTGTACTCTCGTGGCGAGGAGATACCGCAAAGCTGATTCAAGCTCGCATTATATCCCCATCCCTTGTCCGTCTCGAAAAAATCAAATTCTGATAACTTGCGGATACCATAGCGATCGTACATCGATGTATCCGAATGCAGTACAGTGGTTGCATAATTGGCTTTCCACGCCGAAAACCGCTTCGTTTCCGCATCAGTCGGATCAGACAATAACCTCATCACTTGATCTGGTGGCATCGCAAAAACCACCTTCTCAAATTCCTGGATTTCCCCATCAGAAAGCACAATTTTTACAGCATTCGCACTTCTAAAAATATTGGCAATCTCCACATTTAGCCGTATATCGCCCTTAAATCGCTCCAAAATCTTTTCAATGTAAGAATACACCCCGCCTTTAATCCTCACCCAGTTGACCAAGCCATATTCGCGTAGAACAGGCATCGCTAATTCGGCCGGGAAATTGTCGAGCAATTCAAACGGTATCGAGTAGCTGTACATCGTCAGCAACTTCAGCCAATAATTGCGGACGCACGAGCTTTTCAAAGACTCAGAAAGCGACACATCGTAGAAATCGTGCTGTTTAGCAAACCGCATTTTTAAAATAAATCCCGCCGAACGAGCGTAGAGACTATCAAGTCGCAAATACTCGATCAGGCGTTGGATTCCGGTGAAATTCTTTTGGATAGATACCGCAGACAAAAAGTGGGTGCCATCTTTAAAAAACAGCGCGGAACCAATCTGCACAGGTTCTAATTCAACGTCTAGCTCCTGCATAAAAGCCGCGAAATTGTAAAATACAGTGGGAAATTCCAGCACTCCATTTTCTAATATTTCATTGCACTCAGATTGATTGGGTACAACATTTTTGTTCAGCGTCCGAATGTGTCCGCCTAAAATCGGCTGCTTTTCCAACACAGTGACGTGATGCCCCTGTTTATCGAGCCAGTAGGCTGCTGCCATACCACTGGCTCCGCCCCCAACAATTGCAATTCTCATAGTTCACTCCTAGATTGATAGGAAGAAGTTCGGCAACGGATGTAACGGATGTAACGGATGTAACGGATGTAACGGATGTAACGGATGTAACGGATGTCGGGAAGAAGGAAGAAGGAAGAAGGAAGAAGGAAGAAGAAGAAATTCTCGTTTCCAGGTATAATGTGGAAACGCATTTGAGTCTTGCTGTGCTTCGTCATTTTTAAGAGGAGGCAGAGCCTCCAGAAATTCATTCCTTGGCAGAGCCAAGGAACGAGATAATGAGAGCAGAAACTAGAGATTTTTAAGAAGAGGCAGAGCAAGAGTGAAATTCATTTCTTGGCTTTGCCAAGAAACGAGAGAAACAGGAAAATAACCAATTGCCAATTTTCCTTAGCCTAAAATCGCATCGCCGGATAAACGTTGATAAAGCAGCGCCCCCGTCCAAAATGTCGGCGCAAAGCCTGGATAGCCCGAAGAGGCGTTGCAGAAATAGAAATTGTTGAGGGATGTTTCATGATTTAGTCGATCGACCCCCATGTTTTTTGGCGTCAGAGTAGAACCGTAGGAATTACCGTTAGGACACCAACAGAAGCGCTCGTTAGTCGTCGGACTTCCGGTAATATGAAACACCATGTGTTTGCGGAAATTCGGAACATAGTGTTTTTCAACTACATCTAAAATCGAGTCCAGAATCTCTTGTTTCTTCTGTCTGTAAGCTTTGCGGTCGCTCTCCCAAAGCTGTTTAAAATAGCTGTAATTAGCAACAGTCAGAAATTCCACAATTTGACAATCTTCGGGACAATCCCGCCGCGCTTCCGTCAGTAAAGTTGGCGTTGTAATTGCAAAGCTCGGACGAGAAAAATCATTGTGCTCATACATTTGAGCAAAAGCTTCATTTAGATCCAAGTGTTCCGAATGAAACGTATTCCACTTGCCAAATCCATAATCTCGGAGATCGATATCTTTGACAACGCAGTACACCATGTAGTTAGATGCAGAATACTCATAGTTGAGTTTTCGCCGCACTTTTTTAGAGAACTGTTCTTCTCCAATCATTTTGGCTGCTCTTTTCGGGTCAAGGTTACAAATCACAGTGTCCCCCGTAAATTCATGGGTTTGATGGGTGGTCAAATCCATCGCTTCAACACCAGTTACTGTTCTGTTTGTGACTCTAAAATTCGTGACTTCATGGTTTAATAGAACTTTCCCCCCGTTGGATTCAATGACATTAACTAAAGAATTGATGACAGATTCAAAATGCTGCGTCGGGTAAAATGCACCTTCTTGATAGCCTCTAAACAAGGCAATCCAAGCATAGAAAGAAAGCTGATTTGGAGGCAGCAAAAAGTCCGGCCATTGCAGGGCTAATAGGGTTTGGGCGGCTTGCGGGAGTTGGAACTTGTCGAAAACGTCCTGAAGTGTACTGTTGAGGTGTTGGACGGCACAGAATACGTCACCGAAGTTTTTGAGCAATTCAATTGGTTTGACGGGAGGAGCGAGTTTTCTTAGTCCTTCGCCGGTTTTCTCGACTTCGTTGACGAATTGGCGAATTCTCTCGCCCGCTTCGGGAAACAGCGCCGACAATCGCCGGATCAGTTCCTCTGGTTCGGAGGGAATATCGAGCGCATACCCAGGCATTCTCATGTGGTCGTAGCCATTCGGATCGTACCGTTCAAAGGTGACATCTCGATCGAGACCGAGTTTTTTGAGAACTCGATTGACTGTATGTCCTTCGCCGCAGTCCCAAACGTAGTGGAATTGGGCATTAAAGGTGTATTTTTTGGCCATCGTAAAGGTGTGACCAAAGCCTCCGGGATGCTCGTGAGCTTCGAGGATGTGTACGGTTTTGCCGGAGTTTGCCATTAAAGCTCCGAAAACCAGTGCTGATAAACCACTGCCGACGATGAGGTAATCTGTTTTCATGGTAAATTTCCTCGATCGATTGAATCGGGCGATCGTTGTTTATTTAAACTAACTCTCAATTCTGAGGAAATTCTGAAGAGGGCTTACCACGCTATTTGTGGGGTACGCACTGTACACCTTACGCCTTTTTGGGCGGGCGGGACGCCCACCCCACAATAGTGTGAAGCATCTAAATTTAGGCTCGCGAATTAAATAACTTACAATTTTAATTGTTATTGTGGGATGGGCGTCCCGCCCGTCCTTTTTGGGCGGGCTAGAAGCCCACCCCACAATAGTGTGAAGCATCTAAATTTTACAGTCAAGTTTGAGCGACTTCTTGTGGGGAGTAGGGGTTGGGCGTCCCGCCCGCCCAAAAAATACAATTTAGGTGGGCTTACTTACAGCTTATTTGTGCGGCACAATCACATCAAAAAAAGCATCCTCCAAATCATAACCAAACATCTGCGACATCGCCATCAACTTCGATTTACTGGGAATTCCCTGCTGATTCAACCAATCAGTCAACACAAAAATTTTGTTCATCAAAAACATTTCCAAAGCTTCAGGATTGTACTGAATACCTTGGGTGCGGTGGAACTGGTGCGGCACCAACATCGCCGCATAGCGCGCCAATTCTCCCGCTTTCCAATCCAGTAAAAATGGCAGCCAAGGGTAACAAGCATCCAAGCGAATAAACCACAGCCGCACTTCGGGAATTTCTGAAATTTCTCGCGGATCTAACTCTTCGCGCGGATACTCAATTTCAAATTGTAGCTGTTGTTCGTTTTGGGCGATCGCTCCTTCGGCCAGCCACTTTTCAATCACAGTCCGCACCGGAGACAAATCTAAACTGTTTATGCGATCGGCATCTATCGGTATCATAATACTCATAAAAAGTCAACCCATTTTAAATGTTAGATTGCTCCCACCGATGGATTCGGGGGCAAGAGACCCAATTGCTTGATTGTCAACTGGATAGCATTTAGCGATCGTACCACCAACCATAAACATTTTATAGCAGAATGAATAAGGAATAAGGAATAAGGAATAAGGCAAATGCAATAAAATCAATTTATTTAGCCTTTACCTATGATAATAATGGTTTTCTCAAAGGTTGTCTTACACCACCAAAATAATAAAAATGCGCCTACTAAAATTCGGTGAATCAGCATTGATTAAAGCTCTACTTATGACCAACTCTAAACTTGCTGAAGTAATAGTACCAACACTAAACACTGCGCTTGTTGAGGACATGGACGATGGTGGGATGGGTAGCCTCCGCTTCAAATCCTGCCCTGCTGATTCAGGCAGAAGGCTTGGCAGAACAGTCGCTGAAGCTGAATTTTTAGATGAAGATGGAGTTCCTGTATCTGTCGAATTGAATTTAGATGAGCATCGTCAACTTTTTGAGCTTGATGTTTGGAAATTTGATTATTCTCCTGTGTCTAGATGGCCAGACCTGGGACAACTTGTGATTAAAGGAAGAATCTAATAAAGGCGATCGCACTTTCGATGGTCTTGCAAATTGTTGAGATTCTTCGCTTCATTCAGAATGACATAATTTAGGTTGTTAATGCTTCTAGGAATAAATTCGCGCTCGCCCTCGCTAATAACTAATGACTATTTCTCGACTTGATGAGCCTTAATTTCTAACTTCTTTCCTTGTCGCTCCACAAACTCCGCTAGAGTTTTTTTCCTAATTTCTATTTCCTGAAAATCCACCGCAAAACTAGCTGTTTTTAGTTCAACTGCTAAGGATTCCGTAATATCGATAATTTCCACCCAGCTAGCACATTGATAATCTGACTCTTCATATTGTTTAATTCTGTTTTCTTCAAGCCCCAACCTATCCGCAAGTTCCTTTTGACTCATTTTGGCAGCAATTCGAGCTTTAATTAAGACTCTTGGCAGCTCTAAAATCGAGTCTACTTCTATTTTGAGGTCTTGGCTGCGATCGCACCCTACCAATCTTTCATACTCAGCTATTTCTGCATTGAAAGCATCCAGGTGACTTTGGATCGATTCACGCATCACTGACCACCAAGGATCGTTCTTTTTTACCTCTTCATCTTGTGCGTCATATTGGGCTAGCGTATATTCACATTTTTTCAGTAACTCTTGCGTGTATTCATATTGATTTTCATTTCTAATCATGGCGACCACCTGACTAAATCTATAGCAATAATTCCTTTGGGATTTCGCTCTCTGTCCCGCTGAAATAGTTCATAGGAAGTTAGATCGTAACTACCGACTGGTTGGTCGGATGGAAATATTTCACCGCGATAAAAAGCTTTTTGAGCAGCTCGGTCTGCATAATTTCTCAGTCGAGGAGCATGAGTTTTCAGATAATTCATATCCACCTCCTCCCTATCCCAACAAGCATCAAAATCTTGAGGAGCTACTTTGCTAGTAACAAAGCTACCATTGATGTAAATTGTCCTGCATCCTGCTGCTTTTAGTTGCTCCATTGCCATTTGCAATCCATCTATCATGCGACTGCGACGCGGTGTTGTTCCAAATCTGTCTTTGAACTCTTCCCACTCTGCCCAATGCACCCCTGGTGGCAAGTTACCATGCTCATCAAATTCTGGAATCATACCCTCATGCCTTTACACCTTAACACAATTTCATTGTCAGTTTTTAATGACTGTTGATTTCCTCAGCATACCTTCATCGTTGGGGTAAATAACCGGGATTTAGTATTATACCTAGAATATCCTGCAACCAATTACCCATTTTTCCCAAACTTGCTATCCTGCAAAGAATTACCAATCCCCTGGATAATTCCCCGCCCGATCAAACCAATTCCCCGCCCAATTACCTGAGTCAAAACGTAAACAACGCCAGCACCCAACAGCGAAATAACCGCGCGAACTCTAGGTGCGATCGCATCCCTGGTTTCCAGCAGCAAAGTCAAGGCTAACTGCCACCCAGACAACTGTGCTAACTCTAGATTTCTAGGAGCATAAATAGAAATTCTCTTAATTCCAGAATCGCCCAAAACAAACAGCCAAAACCTGCTTTCAAAAATAGCTTTCGGTTCCACAAAATATCTATCCCAGCTATATCTCCACGACAAATCATTGCGAAATCTCTCAATTTCTCGCGTCGAAATCAACTTACCATCGTAAAAAATTTGCTTAATTTCTTCAATATTTGCCAAATTATTTAGTAGAGGCTGTACTACTCCGCTAGCAACTTGGATTGCCAAATTTTCTAACAAAGCTTCAGCTCGCTGCATCGCTTCCGGGCTGCCAGCAACACAAGAAACATTGTCAACTGTTAGAGGAGTTTCAAATAGCAAATGTGCAAAAAAATCAACAGTCATCGGTATTTTGTCAAGGATTTCGGCTGCAACTACATCAGCATCTGCTAGCAACTGCGGTACAACTTCTACGCTGCTGCCTGCCCAGATGTCAGTAGCGCTTTCCCCTTGACTTTCTCCCAGTGTCAAGCTGGTTTTACTGCCATCAAAAACCAGATTTTCTTCCGTTTGCAGTGTATAGTATCTGCCAAAAAAATCTATGATTGTCGCCTGCCACAAATCCCGTAAAATAGCAGGCATTTTTTGCGACAATTGAGTTTCCTGCACTTGCGAAAAGCGCAATTCCTCCAGCAAATCCTTTAACTTCCGCAGGATGGAAGTCATCAATTCACGCTTTTTGGTCGATCGCAAAATATCGATTTCCAAAGGCAAGCCAGTCAAATTCACCAAATCAAACTGCAATTTAGCTGCCGCCGAGTCAAACAAGCTACCTTGCCAATTAGTTGCAACCACCAAAGATCCCGCCAAAACTTGGGACTTCGCTAATTGCGATTGAGAATTCTTTAACAAATTCTCGCCTCTAATTTCTTCTTTCTCCCCTCTGCCTTCTTTCCTCTGCTTTCTTCCTTCTGCCTTCTCCCCTTTCCCTTCAAATAATAACTGACTGACTATCCAGCGAGCTGCGAGCAATTCCCTGCGGCGCCCGCTGAGTACAACCCCATCTAAAATAGAAGGCAAATCTGTCGGTTCGGCGGCTCTGATATCTTGCAAATCAGCTTGAACAACCGCCAAAGTTGCATCTATTTCGCGCAGTCCAGAGAGGCACAAATGAGCCAGCATTTTTTTGTGTACTGGCGTATCAACTGTCGAATTCTCTGCATTTTTATCTACAATTACTGCGGATTTTTCTACTGTTTGAACCACCGCTGCGTTTAGTTCTGTTTCCGAGTTAGCTGCCGCATCCGGCGCCCAATAAGTGCAACCAGACGCCACAGCGCGAATAGCTTCGATTGTCAGGGAAATATCTCTACCTTTAGGACAATAGCCATTCGCGCCCGTCGCCTGTAACTCCGCCAACAGATCCGGTGTCAGCGGCCCGCCTAGCAGCAACAGAGGCAGGTTGGGGTACAAACTTTTGAGTTGGCGACAAAATGCCACCGCCTCTATTTGACCCGATCGCAAATTTAGGGTCTCAACAGCCAAAATTACCAAATCTGCGGGCTTCTTGGCTGCTCCAGAGTCGAGCGAGCGAGTTTCTAGAACTCGCAAAGCCTCGGTTGGGGTTGAAACCTCTGCAACAACTTGCAAGTCTGGATACTGCTCGCAAGCGATTCGCAGCCCCAGCCGGAAAATGGGGTCGCCTTCGATCGTCAGCACTTGGAAATTACTCACTTGATTTTAGATTTGAGATTTTAGAGACTGATCGCGCGAAAACCCAATTACTCCGGGAGCAAATTAGCATCAGGAGGTCCAACCGATTCAGGAATCGAGGGTGGCGCCGGTTCTGGAGCTGGAGCCGGAGGAGCCGGTTCCGGAGCCGGAGCCGGGGCCTGTTCTCTCGCGGGTGGATAGTAAGGTTCCGGCTCCGGAGCGGGTGGATAGTAAGGTTCCGGTTCCGGCTCTCTCGCAGGCGGATAGTAAGGTTCCGGCTCTCTAGCAGGCGGATAGTAAGGTTCCGGTTCCGGCTCTCTCGCAGGCGGATAGTAAGGCTCTGGCTCTGGCGCGTACTCCTCCTGTCGCGGAGCTGGCGCGTACTCCTCCTGTCGCGGAGCTGGCGCGTACTCCTCTGCTGGAGCTGGCGCGTACTCGCGAGCGGGTTCCGGCGCGTACTCGCGAGCGGCTTCCGGCGGGGGCGCACTGTTGGCTCTGAGTTCAGCACTCCAGCGCCCGATCGCACCTGCCGCCTCTGAATACAGCGCCCTACCGTAACCGATTTGGGAAGCAGTATCGATCGCCGCTCCTAGACTGCCTTGAGATGCCAATTCCGCAGCGCGATCGAGAATCGGTCTGTCTTGAGCCACTTGCAGTTCGCTCACCCACTGATAGACATTATCCTGAGCTTTCGCGTACAAAATCCTACCGCTCTTAATTGCCGAAGCTTTTTCAATAGCAGCACTAAGTTTTCCTTGCTTCGCCAGGGCGATCGCTTCATCCAAAAAAGGCTGATCTTGAATAACTTCTATGCGTTTCGTCCACTCAGCCAAGAGAGTTTGCGCTTCTATTCTGCGGGGCCGGTTTTGAGCAACCAGGACTAACTGAGCCATGCCACCCTTGAGTCCTTCAACCGTTTGCGTTTCTGCCAACTGCTTCGCCAGAGTCAGAAAAGATTGGTCTTCTATCCGCTGAATTTCCCGGCGCCAAGAAGCCACTAAAGTTTGAGCGTGAATCCGCCGCGGCTGCTTGATTCCGATAGTTTGCGCTTGCTCGATCGCGAGTCCAAACGTCCCTATGTGACCGAAACTCGCGATCGTACTCGCCACTTGCAGCCGCAGCAAATCTTGAAACTGCACCTGCAAATTTTCAATTTGAACTTGAGCTTGCTTGTACAGAGGGCGACCCGGAGCTATTTGGCTAGCAGCCCCCTTCCCTTCCAGCAAGCTAAAAATGTGTTGTGGCAGCGGAGTTGATATCGACTGGTTCCACGTCACTGCCTGAGCCCTACCCAACTGCATCAAATCTTGAGCTTCCGCAAATAGTAGCGAATCCTGTGGCACAACAGAAGCAGCCTCGATCGCCCCCGGCAAATCTTTCGCCCCCAACCGCTTAGTCGCCATTGCCAGCAAAGTCCGGCTCCAGCCCTCAATTTCCTTCTCAGCTTTAGCGCGGGCAAAAAGCTGCGAGTCTATTTTTCGAGCTAGGACGATCGCCTCAGCGAACTTTTGCGGAGTCTCGTCCTTCGCCAAATCTCTAGCCTCTTGCAAGCGCTGCCAGCCGTTTCTTTCCAATGAAATCTGCCCTATCAGCTCGTTGTAACGCTTCTGACTCCAGAAAATATTTTCCAGCTTGAACAAAGCTTGAGCATAATCCCAAGCCTTCCTTAAATCCTCACTTTTCAAAGCTGCTAGGGCTGTATCGTAGAGTTTTTGGCCCTCCTGCCAATTTTTTTCCCAAGCAGTCACAGCCTCTTCTACTTCGGGGTAAGACCGACTGGTTTTCGGAATTTTCGCCACAATCTCCAGAGCACCTTTCAAATCGCCCCTCTCAATTTTTGCCCTGGCAAATCCCAGAATGGCCTTCGACCATTCCCCTATCAAATGTTGACCTTGCGAGTATAGCGGATGTTCTTTCGGCCAAGCCTGCACCAATGCCATTGCCGATTCTAGCTGTTCTAGCTTGCCCGACTTAGCAGCTTGCTGAGCGCAGTAAAGTCGCTCTCCGTCCGCCGCCAGCGGCGACAGTTGCTGGCAATTGGGCGGTGGAGGCATCGTCAGCAACCACAGAAATGCAGCGGCCCCCGTTACTCCAAATCCCACCAGGAGACTCAGCCAGATAAGCTGCCACTGCCAAAAAGTTCTTTTTCCCTCGCTCGGCGCAGCCGTTACGAAGGAACTCGCATCGCCTGTCGCCTCTGCACTGAACTGTGCCGTCGGTTTAGGGGATGGGTTGTATTGCGGTGGTGTGTGGAATTGGTCAGATTGTCGTCTCGCCATTACTTCAGCCTGTCCTGTAATGCGCTCTAGAATGTGACACTCCTACATCAAATCTATAGATTGTGATGTGGGCTTCTGACTCCTGTTAAGGAGATCGAGAACTTCCTTCAAGGTACTGGCAATCTTTCCCTCTACGGCGTTTTATAGTGAGGTTTGTGTCTGGCCCCACTGGTTGCTTCCGAGTATTTTATGCTCTCGAAGCACGTAAATCATACCAGTTATCAAACATTTATTGACATATTCCGGGGCAGTTTAGCAGAAAAAACAGTATAAAGCCCGTCAGTCTATCAATTTTAAATTTTAGATTTTAGATTTTAGATTTTAGATTTGACTCCACAGATGAATTGGGGGAGGGATTCAACTAAGCTCTCATATTAAATCCGGGTCAGAATTTTCCTGACCAGACTCAGCAGTTTAAACCGCCCAGCAATAATTTTAGATTTTAGATTTTAGATTTTAGATTTTAGATTT
>NZ_JAUBUC010000080.1:0-28355 GCF_036705285.1 Microcoleus sp. B4-C1
CCCCTGCCCCCTCCTGCCTCCTATCTCCTGCCTCCTGTCTCCAATTTATAGCTGGGCTGCTTTCATTGAGATGCTCCCAGCAAGACTCCGCTAGAAGCGAGATTTGTTCCGCTAATTCCAATTGACCGAAAGCATCCAGGATACAAGCCCCCAGATTAATTAATGAAGAAATAAAAAACCTGTATCCGATGAAACTTGCCCCCCCGAATCTATCTCGCGCAAGTCAATCTAAAATCTAAAATCTAAAATCTAAAATCGATTGACACCTACTGCAGGTAAAACCTTAGAAATAGATTGCTTAGACTGTTGTCGCACCGGCACCTCAATCCAGAATTCAGTTCCCTCCCCCGGAGCCGACACGCACCTGAGCGAACCTTGATGTTTGTCCACTATTTGATAGCAGATAGACAATCCCAAGCCAGTACCTTGGCCTACAGGCTTGGTAGTAAAAAACGGATCAAACAAACGTTTTTTGACATTCTCCGTCATGCCCGTTCCATTGTCAGCAATTCGCACGCATACACAATTAGAACTTAAAAGTTCAGTGCGAATCCGAATAGTAGGTAAAAAGGCAGAATTCGAGGCGTTGTTTTCGAGCTTTTTTTGATTTTCTGCATCAGATAAAACATCAATAGCATTGCTCAAAATATTCATAAATACCTGATTCAATTGTCCCGCCCAGCACTCCACCAATGGCAAATTTCCGTATTCTTTGATAAGTTTAATGCCCGGAAAACCAGGTTGGGGTTTCAGCCGACTATCCAAAATCATCAAGGTGCTGTCAATGCCTTGGTGAATGTTAACCGACTTCTTTTCAGCTTCATCCAAGCGCGAAAAATTACGCAGAGAAAGCACGATCTGGCTGATCCGTTCAGCTCCCATATTCATAGATTTTAGGATTTTAGGCAAGTCTTCACTGATAAACTCCAAATCAATATCTTTTAGTTTCGCTTGCACTTCGGGCGTTGGGTTGGGATATTGCTGCTGGTATATTTCCACAAGTTCCAGCAAGTCTCTAGTATATGCGCCTGTATGGATTAGGTTGCCAGAGATGAAGTTGACAGGATTGTTAATTTCGTGGGCAACTCCAGCCACCAACTGCCCCAGGCTGGACATTTTTTCAGTTTGGATTAGTTTAAATTGAGCTTCCTGCAAATTTTTTAGTGCTGTTTCTAGTTCAGCGGTGCGCTGTTTTAGTTGAATTGTACGATCGTACACTTGCTGTTCTACTTTTGCAGTACGTTCTAGAGACATCAACAGGTAAATCGTCAAGCTGCCAGTCATCAATAGCCCGATCGCCCCAATGGCCAGCGAACCCTGATGCGTCCTCAGACTGTTGTACCCCTTTCCAGGCAAAACTAGCAGCCTCCACTGGCGGTCTGCTACGTTAAATAGGCGAGTGCAAGCACTAGGATTTTTACAGATTTTTCCCCGCAGATTAGCTAACTCTGGCTTTTCGTGTTTTGGGTTATCTATCAACTGCTTAGCTTGTGAGTCGTAGCGCACCAGAAAGCGTTCTTTCTCTATAGCAGAGTTGTCATAGAGGTAAAAATTAATCTTGTCTAAATTTAGCGATTCTAAAGAGGAATCGACCATACTCGTGATCTGAAACAGACCCGCAATCACTCCCATGAGGTTTTGGCGGCCGTTGACCGAATTATCTGGAGAATTTGTGGGGCGGGGTACTGGTAGAAATACTTGCAATCCTGGTTGATTGTTGCTGACTAATCTAATCCGCCCGGAAGCAGCTATGTTGCCGGTATTCGCCGACTTCTCTAAAGCTGTTTTGCGATCGGGGCTGGAGGCAACATCAAAACCGATCACTTTGTTATCTTCTTCTAATGCTTCTCTGTAAATAATAGGAAAGTATTCCGATCGCACTTTTGCTTTGACCTGCTTTTTGTCAGGAGTTCGTTCGTAAATTTGAAAAGCCGGAAAACCTTCGGCTCGAATTGTCTTTTCGTAAGCTGCTTTTTGGGCAGCAGGCACGCGCCGAATCCAGTTAACAGAATGTATAGCAGTATTTCGGGCAAGTGCAGGTTGAGCGAATTGCTTAAAATCTTGTCGGCTAACTTCAGTAGACGCCCTGTAGAATGCTTCCAGTGAGTACAGAACTTCTAAATTTTTGTTAATGCTTTGCTGCAAAGTCACATTCAGGCGATCGGCTTGCTGATGAAATTCAGCTTGCATTCGTTGGTTTTCCGAATGCCACACAACGGCTGCGGCTGCCAAGGACAAACTCGTACCTGTGCAAAGAGTCAGCGCTGCTGGAATGTAGCGACGGTGCGACTGTAAACTTTCGGTCAGCGAATTAAACCAATTGCTCGCAAAATTCATATTTCCACACCTTCTGCCACCGGAGTGCTATTTTTTAAAGACTTGTAAAAGTCCTTGATAGCACGATCGACAGCCGACAAACAAGATTGTCTAAAAACTTACGATCGCAGAAATAGAACTTACCTTGAGAAACCCAATTTCTACGAAATTATTACTTTGGTAACGAGAAAGTTGGGAAGAAACCCGGTTTCTTCCGAATAGTGCATCCACTAAGCTGTTGCGCGTTTAAATTGCATATTCGGGACGGGCTCGCGTGCCCATCCCACAATAATTTGAGTGATTTTTGACACACAATTTAAATGGAGAACAGCTTACTGAGGAATTAAAACCAATTGTAACTAAGTGTAACGAAGTCAGTTCCCATCTCGGCGCTCCCAAGTTCCTGCCCCGGAAGAACCCGGGAACAAGAAAAAGCCTTGATCTGGTGGGGCGGGTACTCAATACCCGCCCCACAAAGCCAACTTAAAGGTGGAACCGCTTACAAAACAGTCCCTATTTCCTTCAAATAAACCCGTGTAAACGGTTCATCATCCCCCAGAGTATACTGTTCGATCAATCCTTGGCGGCGAATAGAAATACTATTTCCTTCCCTCATCACAACAGTATCGTCATCAGTGCTTTCTCTGACCAACATCATCTCAGTTTCCCCCGGATTGTCCAGCACCACCATATTGCTGCCCCGATAAAACATTCCCTCAGCTTCCAAAATATCTTCGGGATATTCAGCAATTAACAAATCGAGCTTGGGATTCCGCAGCAAACTTTGCAAGTTCAGATGGTAATTCTTATTCAAAACTTTTTCAGAACGGTTAACAAAAAGTCCACCGCGACAAACAGCACCGATTGTCCAATCGGGATGCTGCAACAGAATATGGTCGATGGTTTCTTGTAAGTCGTGTACCGAAATTGTGTTGAAAGTAATAATCGGGATGCGGGCTGATTTTCCCGATTCAAAGAAAGTTTCGATAATATGCGAAGGTACATCGACTCCTTCGCCGACAGCAGGGTTAAGGTGCATAAAAATTCCCGGCGCGGCATTGATCTCGATAATCCCAAAATTCCCGGTTTTCCAAGATTTGGCGAGAGTTTCTGTTACCACATCAATTCCCAAACAAGTTAACCGAAAATGTAGGGCGATATCTTGAGCCAAAACAATGTTATCCGGGTGAATATTGCGGGTAGCATCGATGCTGACGCCGCCTGCGGAAAGATTAGCGACTTTGCGTAGAGACACAGTGCGATCGCGACTTAGTACACTATCTAATGACAGCCCTTGTTCTTCCAGATACATTTCCATCGCTTCGTCGGACTGAATTTTGCTCATCGCCGAAGTAGGCGTATCCAAACGTTCTGGTTTGCGGTTTTCACGGCGGATCAATTCGCGAATTGTTGAGTCGCCATCACCTGTTACCGAAGCGGGCCGGCGTTCAGTTGCCGAAACAAATTTGCCGTCAACGCACAGCAGCCTAAAATCCGATCCTTTGATGCTGTTTTCCACAATTACTCGCACCGGATCTGTTTCGGGAATTGCCTTAACTGCTCTTTTAAAAGCTGCCTGCAATTCCTCACCATCTCGGACATCTGCTGTGACGCCAATTCCTTTATGACCGACTACTGGTTTGATAGCAACTGGGTAGCCAATTTCTCTAGCAACTGCCAGAGCTCCGTTTTCTGTGGAGACGATATCGCCTTGGGGAACAGGAAATCCTAATGTAGCGAGAAAAGCTTTACAATCGTCTTTGCGCGTGGTAAAATCTGAGTCTAAATGGCTGTCAGAATCAAAAGTAGTTGCAGAGCCACGAACCAGTTTTTTACCGTACCCATATTGCATTAGTCCTTCATCCCACAAATAAAATGCGGGAATGCCTTTTTGGGATGCCGATCGCATTAACGAATAAACTGTCGGCCCTCCGTAAACTGACTGCCGGAACATATTTTGCAGCGCGCCCATTTGTGCTTCTAAGGGAAAGTCTTGATTTTGATTAATGGCTTCAAACCAATCCCAAACTGCGTAAACTACGGCTCTGGCGGTGCGGGCGTGAAGTGCTTCTATGCTGATTCTGTTAAAGTAAGAAAATGGCCTGATGTTCCAGTGTTGGAAGTGCAAACCCATGTCGAGTTTTGCTACTTCTGAGGCGGTACGACCGAACAGTTGGGCATGGTTCGAGAAAGTTTCGTGCAGCAGTTGCGGGTAGCGATCGCCAATAATTTTCTGGTAATGTGCGATCGGCAAAGGTTCGCTCGCGCCCGTTACCGCTAAATCAAAAACTAAAGCCGCGGTGTCTAAATAAGGGTTGGGCCCGATATAGTGTTTGAAGTTGAACACATCGAAAATATCGGTTTTTCGAGCATTGACGCGCGCTGTTTCTGTGCTTTTTTCTTGCAGCATTTTCTAACCTCCTTTGAGCTAATTTTTTACGGTAACTTTATAGTTGGTGCAGGGGATACTACCTGGGGGCATAGATATTCCAGCAGTCAGACAAATACTCCGACCAATTCTGCCTTCAGTATTGCCAGAGAGGGGGAGTGGGAGAGATGGGGAGAGGGGGAGTGGGTGAGAGTAGGAAAGTATTCCTTCTTCCTTTAACATCTGACTAAGTATAGATGACTAAGCATTGATAACTAAGCATTGATAACTAAGCACTTATGACTAAGCACTTATGACTAATGACTACTTCTTTCCCCCCTCTCAAAAAAAGCTATAACTTTTGAGAGGTACACTGTGTACTTATAATTGTTTATGACAGTGAAAGAAAATTTAAGAGGCAGCAAATTATGAAAATCGCACAAACTGCTCTCAGGGACAAAGTTCACCACTTAGCTGAGGAAGCATTTCACCGGAAGCTAATTTCTGGCTACGGCGATGGTCAAAACAGCAACGAATATCAGATTGTCTGGAACGGCAAACCCAGACACCTGCCTTTAGAACGGGCGAGTACCATATTGAGCAATTTGATCGAGCGATCCCACTAACGAGCGATCGGACTAATTAAGGACTTACGCTCATCAACCGGATTTCTACGAGCAATCAGAGGAGGATTAGCGAAGCATCGGATCAGAAACCGGATCGATCACCGCGCGCGCGTGGGCCCTGTAGTTTAAGCTCATTTCTTGACCCCTCCTATCTCCTGTTAGGGGGGGTAAGTTTGTTTTGTCGATCGTCGAAGATGAGTAAACTTCCATATCACCCTTGCTGTGTGCGTTCTAAAGTGGTAAAAGTCTGAGCTTTTTTTGTATCTATATATACCTTTTGGCAGTTTTCGGAAAAAATAAGTTTGTGTTTTAGTGAAATTAAATAAATTAAAAGTAGAGATAATATGGCGAGCAACGAAGTTCAGGGGAAGTTGCTAATTATCGGTGGCGCGGAAGACAAAGAGGGGGACTGCAAAATTCTGCGGGAATTCTTGCGGTGCGCCGGAGGCACTAAAGCCCACATTGTGATCATGACTGCTGCCACTAGCCTGCCGGGAGAAGTAGGAGATAATTACATCCGAGTGTTTGAGCGACTTGGCGCTGAAGATGTGCGAGTTGTTGACACCCAGAAACCGGAAGATGCCAACAATCCAGATTATTTAGAAGCGATCGAACAAGCCACCGGCATATTCTTTACCGGCGGAGAGCAAGCGCGGATTATTAGCTGCTTGAAAGACACCATACTCGACGCAGCTATGCACAAACGCTTCTCTGAAGGTATTATCATTGGTGGCACCAGTGCCGGCGCGGCGATGATGCCAGACGTGATGATTATTGAAGGAGACTCGGAGACAAATCCCCGCGTTGATGTGGTAGCAATGGGGCCGGGAATGGGTTTCCTTCCAGGAGTTGTCATCGACCAACATTTCGCCCAGCGAGGTCGTCTGGGACGCTTAGTTTCCGCACTCTTGCTGCAACCTGCCGTGTTGGGATTTGGTATTGACGAAAATACAGCTATTTTAGTCCACGGTGACGAGTTGGAAGTCATTGGCGAAAACTCTGTAACTGTCATCGACTCGTCTGAACAACTCCACGACAATCTGGAGGGACTGTTGAAGGATGAGGCTTTGGCGATTTGCGGGGCCAAGTTGCACATCCTCCCCCACGGATACCGGTTTAACTTGAAAACTCACCAGCCGGTGCTCCATAACGTAGCAATTACAGGAGAGAGAGAAAGGGCGATCGCCTAATTTACTTGCAACTGGCAAACATCTCAAAATTATGTAAGGTGAGCACTGCACACCTTACCCCTTCTACCAAGTAGGATGGCTAAAAACCCAGTTTCTGTATCCAAAAATGGCGTTGCTTAATTGGGGTATGAAATTTGTAGGGGCAATCCCTCCGTGGTTGCCCCACCGCTGACTTAGAATTACTTCATCAGGCAAAATCATACTTGAATTCAGCAGCACCCCAAAAATAATAAAAAGAAGAGGATTTTACCTCTTCTTTTATTGCTGCGGTTTCGGGTTTTTTAAGCACTTTTCTGTTCGCCAAAAATCGACTGCTGCCCTTCTGCGGTCGATATTAAATTCCACCCTTGAGTTCTCAGCTTCTGATATGTTGCCCATCCCTTAGAACCGCCCGGTTCCCGGTAGTCGGATACAGCGAACTGCGGAAAAGCTGTATAAGGCCGCCACCCTTGACGGGCATCGGTGCGTAAGTGCAATATCTTTTCTCCATTGCGTCCCAATCTGGGCAACCAACACATTTGTTTTAGCATTTTTAACACTCCAGAGTTTTACAGTAACGGTAATTCGCCAACATCCCACATTAAACTTTTAGAGCCTTAGAGCCACTGCTCGGAATATCTAACGGGTAATAGGGACGAATGAGATTTTCATCAATTACCAATTACTGAGGTAGCAGCAGTCGTTAAAGCTGATGAAAGGTTCTACAAAGTTTGCCAGTCAAAAACTATAAAACAAGTGATACCAAGACATAAGCAAAAATAATCATTGCTATTCTCGGCTCAAACTTGGCTTAAAGTCGCGGGAAAACCCAGTTGAATAAAGGATTCATGGTTCGGGTTTCCCTTGCCTTACAATTACACGCTCATCCTCGCTGTTTCCGCATAAAATTACATCTTTCTACGGTATTATTCCTGTAGGGCAAAAAATGTTTCTTTAGTTACAAATTTTAAATGTTCATCACGATTTATCTAGTTATCAAAAGTTAAATTACTTTTCATAAACAGCGCTTAATAATTTTTAGTTACTTTAACTACATTTTTGATTTAAATCTGGCCTCCGCGTGCTGGTGCGTAGTGTCTACTACTAAATCCTCCGGCTGCCCACTGTACAGGTTACAACATAAGAGTTACAGGGTTAACTCTTAACAACGATGGCGACCAATCTGCCAAATTGTAAAAATCAATACTAATCACACTTATAAGCTGTGGAGCATTTAAACGACTAACGAACCAGGTAAGGTGCGTCATTCGCGAACACTTACAGTTACAAGGGAAACGCTTATGTACGCTCCGCACCCTACAATCGTCCTTTAAATGTCGAACAGCTTAAGTTCTCCAAACAAGCTATTCATGGCCGCTGCAATTGAATTCAAACTCTTTGCTTCCAACAACAAAGCAGCTACACTGCTCGGCTCCTTTTCCCAATGGGCAGAAATTCCCTTACAAAAAGATAAAAAGATCACAAAGGTTATTTCCGCACTAAAATTCAGGGCGTTGCTTAATCAGGGTAGGAAAAAAAATAAGTTGAAAATCCCGAAGCTTTGTAGATACTGGTTTCTATGACTTGGATATTTAGCCTTTCATACCATAAATCAGCAACGCCCGGTTTTGTTAGTCACAGCAGTAGGAATACCGATGCTATGGATGGGCGAAGAGTTTGGACAATCTACTCGGCAAACTCCCAACCAGCCGAATAAACTGCAATGGTCTTTGTTGAAAAATCAGCCCAATCATGAGTTGTTGGAATACTACAAACAGGTGATTCGGCTGCGGCAACATTTGTCGGCACTTTATACCGACAATATTGAATTTATCCACGAAAATCCCGAAGCCAAAGTGCTGGCTTATTACCGCTGGAGCGATGAGGGAACGCGAGCAGTAGTTGTCGTTAATTTTTCGGAGACTTATCTATCTGGTAACTGTATTTCTAAGCTTCCGGCTGCGGGAACTTGGTACGAGTGGATGTACAACAAAATAGTAGAAGTTGGGGAAGAAGGGTTTAAGTTTGATTTGCCGGAATGGTCAGCGCAAGTATTTGTTTGAGAGCCGGAGAATTATGTCTGCAGGCAGATGATATGCGAAGTTGTACAACTGTAAATTATATTTAGGATGGGCGCACCCAACTCAACAAACTGGGTTTTTCTACCTAGGTGGATGGCTGTAACGATACTTTTTTGTAAAAAAACTCGGTTTCTGCATCCAAGAGTGCGATCGTAATTCCTGGTATTGAGAATAACAATTACAGGGTGACGTGCCAATCGCGAATTAATACGTCAATTAACACGTCAATTAACACAAATTTGTCGGAGGACAAACTTTATGGGCTGGCTAAAAAGATTGTTTGGTTTAGAAAAAAAAGAAAATCAAGAAACTGTTGACGCTCCTGCTTATCAAGCACCTGTAGCTCAATCTCAAGCTCAAGCTCAACCTGCTGCGAGCGCTCAGACAATCCCGCCGGAACGCATGGGCTTGAACGGAGAATACGATCAAAGCGGTTTAGCTAAACGGGTAGCTCAGGCTTTCGATGCAAATCCCGATGTTGCGGATATTGAGACTGTTTATGTGGCTCAACTTGGCACTACTGTGGTTCTCAAAGGTACAGTTCCCAGTCAGGAAATTGTCAACAAATTGGTGACAATTGCTAAAGGCGTTAAGGGTGCAACTGGGGTGGAAACTAATCAAGTTACTGTCGGCTAAAGCGACTTTATTTCTAACAGTTAGCAGTTGACTGTTAGCAGTAGTTAAGTTTACTGTAACTGTTAACTGCTGCTAACAGTATTTTTTATCTATCATGGTTTCAATAAAAAATATGACAGGGGAAACCTTAGAACCTACTCGCGGTAAATTAGAACGGACTCTTTCGCAGGGAATTCAAGCTTTGTACCGCTCTCAACTCGGACACCCAACGAGTCAGGCGCTGTGCAATCTTTTGGATAACAAATTGATAATAGTTGTGGAAAATGGGCTTACTCAACCCGAAAAACTGCTGGCTCAGAACGGTCAGGAAGATTTGGCTTTGCAGGTGCGGACACAATTAGAATCAGTTCTGGAATTGCCACTGAAAGAATTAATCCAAAAGGTTTTGGGCGTGGGAGTTACTGATTTGCTCCGCGATGCGACCTTGGAGACAGGCCGCACTGGAACGATCGCAATTTTGGACTCTGCACCTCAAGTTCGTGATTCTAACTATAAATCTAAAACTCAACCAAAAGCATTGGAGAGTTGAGGTGCTGGCGGATAACTGTTTCTAAATCTTTGATGTTAAAAGGTTTGGAAAGGTATTCCACGCAGCCTGCTTGGAGAATTCGAGCGCGGTCTTCTGGTTTTGCTAGTGCTGTGATAGCAACAATCGGAATATGTCTGATAGCGGGGTTTTCTTGGACGCGCTTTACTACTTCCATACCGTCTATATCCGGCAGGCAAATGTCGAGTACGATTAGGTCGGGTTGTCGATCGACTGCTGCAGAAAGAGCTGCGTACCCGTCAACGGCTCCCACGCACTCGCAGCCGAATAAATCCAGTATTTGTGTCAGCAGTTCTAAGTTGTCCTGATTGTCGTCTACAGCCAACACTAAAGGACGCTTCTCAACCGGGGGTTGAGCGCTAGTGAAAGACGAGGATTCCAATTTATTGTTCCAATGAGGGTAGTTCATAAATGCCGATCGAAACGATCAAAAAATTTGTTACCGAGGCATTCTTCAAGTGGCGCTGCGGCACTTGACACAGATTGGCTCGTATTTGTAGCTCTCCCATGACCAGTTTTTGGTCTAACCCGATACAATATCGCTACAAGCTGCGGGCAAAACGACCGCAGTTGATTCATTCCATAGCATCTGCTTAATTCTACCTCTCCCAGCGCCAATTACCAACTGAGGCTCTCTTGGTGCGTCAGCCATGGTAAAAATACGCAATAAATACGAAAACTCTTACCAATAAAGCATTCTCGCTTAATAGCATTGAAGAGTGGCGACAGCTTCTTAGGATATTAACCACATTAAACATGGGTTTCCCTACCTGGATCTACCTAAAGGAATATTCTAACCGTTACTTTATTTGAATAACTTACACCTGCTGAGAGATACTTGATTACTCTACTTTAGACTTCAATGTTTTTAAGTAGTAATAATCACAATTTAAGCCAGTAAAAAAAATCATTTTTTACCTGAGCTTTACCGGATATTAACCTAGGAGGTTTTAATGACAATTCCAATCAGAGACGACCTGACTTACATTTTGCTCAAAAAGATTGGCAGTGGCAACGGCAGGGGAGAGTCAGAAATTAGGAACGCAGCGGAAGAATATGTGGGTCACACGGTGGCGGAAGCGGAATTGCTCGGTCATTTAGACTACCTCAACCAAAGGGAATTTATCAAAGCTCAGTTTAGTGGCGAGCCTTATGGAGGAGCTGAATTATTGCCGCCTTTAGTGGCATTTCAACAAGCTGAGTTAACAGAAAAAGGTCGCAAACTGTTACACAAAATGGAGACGAATCCTCCGAAGTCGCTCCACCAGGAAGGATCGGCAGTTCCTATCGCTTCAAAGGATATGCCGTTTTTGGAAAAAGTGATGGTAAAAGGTCACTTGGAGGATATTTTTGATGCCCGCGACATTACCGAAGTAGTGTACCGGATCATGCGCGATGTGATGACAAAAGAAGCCATCGAGCACGTGGAATCTGAATTGCACAAAGAAGTTTTGCCTACGGATGACAAAACCCTGCAACAAGAAATAGCAGACCTCTGGAAAGATACTAATCCGCTGGTGGGATTGCTCAGCCGGGTGCGTCAACCTTTGACCGGCCCGCCTGCACCTTTGGGGATCGATGGCAATTTGTTTGCACGGAGGGTGGAACTAGAAGGCGCACTTCCTTCGGGAGTAAAACCGGAAACTGCGATCGCGGCTGTATTTTCGGCAACAAAGGATGAGCTGTCCCAGGAGCGAATTCAGGAAATAGCTGGCTTTTTGCCGGACAGAATTCGGGAAATTTGGGACGCGGCTTAACAAGACATTTTAAGGTATAAATACTTACTAGCCGGTTTGAGCAACCAGTATTCTCCCTCCAGAGGGCAGAATACTGGTTGCTCAAACTGGTTTTTCTATACCTTTTGTGTTGTAGCTCTGCAATTGCTTTGTAGTGAGGACTTGAGTCCTGATTCAACTCGATCGAACTTTCGTCCTCACTAATTGTCCGATCGCTCTTGCCTTGCCTTGTAAGTGCTGTGAAAAACCCGGTTTATCACCCGAATTTGTCTAAAAACCAGAAATATCCCCAGAAACCGAGTTTCGCGCTCTGGGGTAGGGTCAAGCCCCTAGACGGCGCGAAAGTATTGTATTGTATAATACAGGGCAAGTTAAGACTGTGGCTCGCAAAAATGCTGTCAACAGCCCGGGAGATCAAAAGGCATGACTCGCACCAAAGTTACACAAATGTCACGATCGACTTTAGAACAAGAGATTTTACTCAATCGAATTACCAATCGCATCCGCAACTCTTTAGAACTGCAAGAGATTTTGACGACAACTGCGCGAGAAATCCGCAGCTTTTTAGAGAGCGATCGAGTAAAAGTTTATCGCTTTGAGGCAGACGGTAGCGGTGAGGTAATTGCTGAGTCCATCAACGGCGACAATTTGCCATCTATGCTGGGTTTGCGCTTTCCACCAGGCGACATTCCCCATAGTGCTCGGGAAATGTTTCTCAAAGCGCGGCAGCGAGTGATTGTAGATGTGGAATTGAAGCATCAAACAATTAATAGGTTAGATTGTCCCGAAACCGGCCAAACTTTAGCAGTTGAAGATATTAGCTATCGTCCTGTAGACCCCTGTCACGCTGAATATCTGAAGGCTATGGGGGCACGTTCTTCTCTGACAGTGCCGATTTTGCATCAAAATCACCTTTGGGGGCTGTTGGTGTCTCACCATAGCCAACCGAAACGGTTTAGCGATCGAGAATTGAAAATGGTGCAGTTGCTTGTGGATCAACTTTCAATTGCGATCGCCCAATCTTTTCTGCTGAGTCAAGCTAGACAGCAAGCGCGTGACGAAGCCGTTATCAACCAAATTACCAGTTTGCTGCATTCTCCTCTGGAACTCAACGAAATTCGGAAAGCAGTTCTCGAACAAACTGTCAAGCATTTGCGTGGTTCAGGAGGGCGACTCTACATTGCAGCCGAGTTTGGCGATCGACCCGCTTTGCTTTATACCTGTGGCCAGCAGCCCGCGGACATCGACCTGGAACTCAGCCCATTTTGGCAGCAGATTATGGGGAGGGCAAACCAAGACGATCGATCACAAACTGCTAACCATACAAGCCAATTAGGTATTTTTGAAAATCTCTATTCCCAGCATTACAGCTCAATTGACACCAATATTTCCAGTTTTCTCGTACCGCACTTGTACGCGATTTCCGATATTTCTAAAGAACCTCAACTCAAATCTGTATCTGCCAATTTAGTCGCAGCTTCCATTCGATCATTTTTGGCAGTACCGCTGCAATATCGCCAACAGTGCATCGGCTGTCTCACCGTTTTTCGCAGCCCTATACAAACCGAAATTTTGTGGGCGGGCCGTTGCAGTTCGGACGCCCGGAACGATCGTCCCCGACAATCCTTTGCAGCTTGGAAAGAAATCAAAACAGGCGAAGCTCAAAAGTGGACTAGCGAAGAACAGAAGCTAGCACAATCTTTAGGAACTCACCTGTACATGGCTGTAATGCAGAGGCGCGTCGAGGCGATGATCCGACATCAAGCTTCTCACGACCCATTAACGGGTTTACCTAATAGATTACTGTTTAATGAAAGGCTGTCTTTAGCTTTAGCTAGCGCTCACCAAAATGGAGAAATGCTCGCGGTAATCTTTCTAGATTTAGATAGATTTAAAAATGTTAACGATACTCTCGGTCATCCAGTGGGCGATTTGTTGCTGCAAAGTGTATCTCGGCGTTTGACTAACTGTTTGCGCGTGGGGGATTCGATGGCTCGTTGGGGCGGAGATGAATTTACTGTGCTGCTGTACAATATCAACACCCCAGAGGAAGCAACTAAGATTTGCCAGCTAATTATCCAGAGTTTAAGCACTCCTTTTGATTTTGAGGGTTTGGAACTTTATATTAAGGCTAGCTTGGGAATTGCTTTGGCTCCTTACGACGGAGAAGATGCAGAAACTTTGCTGAAAAATGCTGATGCTGCGATGTACAAAGCTAAACAGAAAGGTCGCAATAATTATCAGTTTTACACGCAGGCGATCGGCAGTAAAGTATCCGAGGATCTTAACTTAGAAAATCATCTGTACAAAGCTCTAAAAAATTCAGAATTTGTCCTGCACTATCAACCGCAAATAAACTTAAATACAGGCAAAATAGTGGGCATGGAAGCTCTGATTCGCTGGCAGCATCCCGAACGCGGTTTGATTCCTCCCGATCGATTTATTCCCTTAGCTGAGGAAACAGGATTAATCTGCCAAATTGACGAATGGGTGATGCGGACTGCTTGCTTGCAAAATCGAGCGTGGCAGTTACTGGGATTGCCGCCGATGCGGATAGCAGTGAATTTATCAGCCCGCCAGTTTCTGCAACCTCACACGGTACAAACCATCGCTGAAATTTTATCAGAAACCAAGTTAAATCCCGAATATTTAGAAATAGAAATTACCGAGAGCATTGCCATGACAGATGTGAGCTTTACGGTGTCGGTATTGCAGCAGTTGCAGGACATGGGAATTAACATTTCTCTGGACGATTTTGGCACCGGTTATTCTTCGCTGTGGTCTCTGAAAAACTTTCCCCTCAATAATTTAAAAATAGACAAATCTTTCGTGGCCGATTTGGTGACTGGCAGCAGCGGTGCTACTATTGTGAAACTGGCGATCGCCTTGGGACAGGGCCTGAATTTACAGGTGATTGCTGAGGGAGTGGAAACAGCAGAACAGTTGGCGTTTTTGCACTCGCATCAGTGCGATATGGGTCAGGGTTACTTCTTTAGCAAACCAATACCGGCGGCGGCCATCACCCAATTGTGCCTGGAAAATCAATCGGGGAACAAACAAAAGCTTCTCTTTTGAGCGATATCTGATAGGGACAAACGCTTTCGCCGTTTCCGGCGCGGGGAGTAGGGCACGGCGCCATGCCCATAGGTGTCAACTTAAACCTGAAAGCCTTGGTATCTCTCGTTCATAGCCAAGTCTAGATCCCCCTAAATCCCCCTTAAGAAGGGGAGTAGGGGTTGACTTTGATAAGACTCTTGTCCCCCCCTTCTTAAGGGGGGCTAGGGGGGATCTAGGGTTAATAGTCAAACAGCAGTCTGTGACAGGGTTTGAGCTTAAGTTGACACGACGAAAGGCAGTGCCGTTTCCCTACATAATGATTATTTTGGGGTAGGGAAACGGCGAAAGCCTTTGTCCTCCGTTGCCTTACTGCCAAACAAACACTTTTGCTTCGTATTCCGGCAAGTCAATCATAATATTATGATCGCCCGATTCAACATCATAATTCCCAGTCCATTCGTGCCAAGTTCCGTTTGCCGGAAAGTGGGGAACGCTGTAACCTGCTAGATAATTTTCCGACATATTCGCCACTACTACAACTCTCGAACCTTCATCGTTCCAGCGAGTGTAAGCAAAAACTTTCGAGTCGGGATCTTCGTGGAAAAACTCGATGTTTTCTGTGTAAAGTGCTTGGTTATTTTTACGCAGGTGAATCAAGCCTTTGTAGTATTCCCACAAACCTTTATTCAGGTCATTTCCTAGCAGCGTCCAGTCAATTTTAGATTGCTCAATTGTTTTGGCTTTGTATTCGCCAAATTCTTCGCCCATCCAAATCAGCGGCACGCCAACTGCTGTCATTAACAGCACGGTTCCCAACTTTGCCCGCTTGAAGGCGGCTTCATCCAAAATTCCCCGATCGCCCAATTCGGCAAAAATGCGATCGTGATCGTGATTACTCAAATAATTGACTACATTCGTAGCACCCAAGTAACCTTGCCGCTTGCAGTCGATTACCTCTTTGAGGCGTTCTAAATCAAAATTGTCCCCGCACAGTTGTGGAATTATCGAGTGATAGAAACTGTCGTGCCAGCAGCCGTCCATCGGCCCGTCTAGATTGGTGATGCTGGGATCGTCGGGAATGTATTCGGCAACGGTATAAAACGGTTTTGGGCCGGCGACATTTTTGGCTTCTTGAACTACCCAGTGCATGAAATCGTAGTTAGCAATTTGTCGCGCCGCGTCGAAACGAATGCCGTCGAGATGATATTCTTGAATCCAGAAGCGGACTGTATCGCCAGCAAATTTGCGCGCCGGGAAAGTTCCTAAATTTTCGTCGTAGAATTCGTAGTTAAATTCCGGGCCCCAATTGTTGTCTGGATCGCGGGGTTCGTGGTGATACCAATAATCGTGATCGATTTGAGTCAGGGGGCTCGACGCTTCCGAGTGGTTGTAAATCCCGTCCATGATGACGCGAATCCCGCGCCCGTGACACTCGTCTATCAGGTTTTTGAGTTCTTCTGTGGTTCCGTAGCTGGACTCGGTAGCGAAGAAGTAGCGAGGGTTGTAGCCCCAACTGTAGTCGCCTGGGTATTCTTTGAGGGGCATGAGTTCGATCGCGTTGATGCCGAGTTCGACTAGGTAATCGAGTTTTTCGACGACGTGCTTGTACTTGCCGCGGGCTAGGGGATCGTCTTCGCCACCGGAAAAGTCGGCAATGTGCATTTCGTAAATCACTAATTCCCGATCGGCTGGTAGCGGTTTGTCATCGTGTTTCCAGACGTAGGTATCGACAATGCGATCGCCGTCTTTGATCCGAACAATGCCGTTTTGAGTGGGATTGTCGATGTCAGTCGCGTAGGGATCGACCACATCTACCCACTGATCGGGTTCCACAAACCAGCTTTTCGACTGAACGCGAAATTTGTATTGATAAACGCCATCCTCCAACTCAACTCGCGTGCGGAAATAACCCTCTTCGTCTTTTTCCATCGGAATCTCTTCCCAATTAGAAAAAGAGCCAATCAAGGCAGCTCCTTTGTTGTAGGGAGCAAATAACTTGAATTCAATTGGGGCGGCCATAATACCTCTTTCTAAAATATTTCAGTAGCAGTTGATACTTTTAATTTCGCAAATTTAAGCGAACTCAGCATCACTCTACGGATATAATTTATTTAAGCCTTAACTCTTCCTAAAAGTATCGTAATCTGGTCTCTGTCTCTGCCTTTTATGAAGTGAAATGGCGCAGTATTGGCAGTGCGATCGAAATTTATCTCACTGGGGAGCGCTCAACAATAAGTATTAGTAATATGATAGTTTTTTAGCATCTATCTTAAGGTAGATTTACTTTTTAAAAGATTGAAAAAAATATCTGTACTGGGATAGATGCGGATTTAAACTTGATCTTTTTTTAACAAGAAACAATTGCTCGGCTGGTACACACTGCCTGCCCTAATTTTTTGATAACAATTAGTCAGTCGCTGTGCACTGCACACCCTTAATCAGTGACCGAAAGCCTCCAGGATACCCGCCACGTGATTCATTCCGAAAGCAGACTCAGGACCCAGAAATAAAAAACGTGTATCCGATAAAGGAACCCCCGAATTTATCTCGCGCAAGTCAATGCTTCAATTCTTTAATCTAAAATCTAAAATCTAAAATCGATTGGCCGTAAGGTGCGCCCAGCGCACCCTACTTTTAACTTGATTTTGCCTGACGATCAGGCTTCATCCAACCAAGCCAGAACGCAGGGCGAGAACGGCTGCCTGAGTGCGGTCATCAGCGCACAACTTGTTCAAAATATTGCGGACGTGAGTCTTGACTGTACCGACGGTAATATAAAGCTTTTCGGCGATTGCAGCATTGCTGTAACCCTGTACGATCAGTTCCAAAACCTCTAATTCCCGCTCGGTTAAAGGGTAAGTCTCAATGATGTGACTAAACTCTGGTTCGGCAGCCTTAATGGTGACTCTTTTGCCCTCAGCCTTCGGTTCTTCCGGCGCTGGTTCCTGAGTGCGAGCTTGTTTGAGGACGATACGGGCGATCGCCGGATCGATCCAAGAGTTACCTTCGTGAGTGACTTTTACTACATCTAATAACTGATCGAAGCTAATATCTTTCATGCAGTAAGAGTCAGCTCCGGCGGCAAAAGCTGCCAGAACTTCTTCTTCATTGTCCTGAAAAGTCAGGATCAAAATTTTTGTGTCGGGATCGGAGTCCGCTACCGATTTTTTGAACTTTTGTGTCAGTTCAATGCCATCAAAATCCGGCAAGCCAATATCTACAATTGCCACGTCAGGTTTTGAAGACTGAAGCAGTTTCAATCCCTCTGTAGCGTTAGCTGCATCGCCGACAACTTCTATCGTGTCCCGCTGTTGTAAAGCTGTGCGGATGCCAACTCTTGTCAGGTCATGGTCTTCTACCAAAGCAACGCGAATTTTACTCATCTTTCTTCCAATAGTCCGCTAAACTTTTAAAATATCGTCAACTGACTCAGCTAAACTGAGTAAATTTGAGAATGTGTCCTGATTTATGGTTTTACAGGCTGCACATCATTTTTAAGCATACTCATGCAGCCGCCAAGAATGCAAGTTAATTTTTAAGTTATTTTGCGGCGATGCCTGCACGAGTCCGATCGGGACAGGTAAGCTCTCAATGTTTCAATAGTTTAACTGAATTATCTCATTGTCCGCCCGTTGATAGAGGTAATGATACCACTACCCCGATAAATTTAAAGTATAAAAAATTTTGATGCACTTGGGTTCTCAAAATCAATAAAGCTAGCAGCACGAGTCTTTAGCCGGTGTTAGGGCTCTAGTCCAATGCTTATTTATATAACCTGTTATGACTCAGTATCACGGCAATAAGTCTTTTCCCTCGGAGTTTTCCGACTCGGAAATCTTACACAAAGTATCTGAAATAACATCCCCCCAACCGCAAGTTGGCGACAGCGAAACTCAGGACGATCGCCTGTGGTCGGCAATTCCTCACATAGTTTGGAAAACAAATGCTGACGGCTGGGCGACTTATTTCAGTCAGCGCTGGGAGGAGTACACCGGGCTACCAGCAGCAGCAGCTTTGGGTTTCGGCTATCTGGCGCGCGTCCACCCAGAAGACCGCCCTCGTCTATTGGCGAGATCGCACAGTTCTAAGTTCCCGCCGCCAAGCTACGAAATTATATTTCGTCTGCAGACGCGAGAGGGCACTTACCGCTGGAACGTGGCAAAAGGAGAGCCTGCTAACCCCGACAGTCAGGAAGTTTTGGAGTGGGTGGGAACCTACACAGATATGGAGCCGATCGAACAAACTCAACCCGATCCCGAAGCAGAACCAGAGTTTTGGCGGCATCAAGCGCGATCGGAAGCTAATTTCCAAGTAGAAAAATTGTGCGAAGCCCGGACGGTAATAAAGGCTGGGCAGGAGTTACAGGTGATAGAGCAGTTTACAAATATATTGAGCCAGCGGGCGGGTAGCTTGTGCCAGTTGTTGCAAGGCATTGCGGATGCGACTGTAGAGGCGATCGCAGGAGCGGAATTTTGCCTAGTTGCTCTCCTGGAGTCCGATTGCAGCGGCCTCAAACTCAGCGCTGTCGGGGGCACGGAAAACTTTGGTGGGGGCAAAACCCCGCACGTGCAAAACAAGTTGCTGTGGAAAGCATTTGCGACGGGAGAGTCTGTACTGTGGCGGTCGGAGTGCCGCAAAGGCTTGCTGCCGGCGGCGGCTTGTGCAGCGGCGATCGAGTCGGCGCAAAGCGGGCGTTTGGGTGTGCTCGCCATCGGCAACGGGAAAGACAGCATGGCGATTGACGGGCATACTCAGCAACTGCTGGCGGTGATGGGAAAACAAGCGGCGATGGCAATTAACAACGCACTGGCGCTCGAAAAATTAAAAAAGCAAGAACAGCTTTTAGACTTGCAAAACGAGCTGCTAATTCGCCAGCAGGAAGAACTGGAAAATCAGGGGCGACGCATTCAACAGCAAAAATTGAAACTGCTAGAAGCAGCCAAGTTAAAATCGCAATTTTTGGGCATCATGTCCCACGAATTGCGAACTCCCATGAATTCGATTATCGGCTTTTCCCAATTGCTGCTGCGCCAGCACAAACAAATGCTGACCGCCCAGCAAACAGAAATGGTGGGGCGCATTTTACATAACGGCAAAAATCTACTACTGCTGATTAACGATATCCTCGACCTCTCCAAAATCGAGAGTGGCCGCACAGAATTAAAAATTGAAAAATTTGATTTAGCGCATTTAGTAATGGATGTCGCCTTGGAATTCGGAAATCAAGCCACCGATAAGAATGTGGCATTGTCCGTCAGCGTGTGCTTGCAGCATCAGTTTATAGTTAATGACAAGTTGCGCCTGCGGCAAATTTTGGCTAATCTCGTTTCCAACGCGGTTAAATTCACACATGAGGGCAGCATCTATATTGAGGTGCGGGAATTAAATTGCGATCGGCTAATTATCACCGTTCGGGATACAGGAATCGGCATCTGTGAAACCGATCTTCCCCACATTTTCGACAAGTTCCACCAAGGCGACCAAACCACAACTCGCCAATATCCAGGCACTGGTTTAGGACTAGCTATTTGTGCCTCTTTAGTCAAGATGATCGACGGTACAATTATGGCCGAAAGTCAACCCAAAAAAGGTTCGACTTTTCGGATGGAATTCCCGCGAAAAGTTTATCCTAAAAAACTTACTTCCTGACTAAGGATCGCGAATTAAATAACTTACAATTTTAATTGTTATTGTGGGATGGGCGTCCCGCCCGTCCCACTTTCAAGAGTGGAAGTTATTTAATTCTCATTCCTAAGAGCAAAAAAAGGTGTTACCTACTAATTATAGCGGTAGGGTGCGCCGAGACGCACCCTACATATAGAGGTTTTGGGTAATTCCTTTATTCTTGAGTCCCTCTCTGCTAGGAGGAGAGTTTGTGTAGGATAGGTTGCAACAGCAGACTCTTATCTAAAGACTAGAAGTTTTCCCTACTTCTGCCTGAGTAGAAATTGGTTTAACATCGGTGTAGCCCATATTATTGGCTACGTCGCGCAGCACCGAAATTTGCTGTTCAAAATCAAGACCTTCAATTTGACCCAACACGCCATTGACAGCCTCAGTTGCCTCATATCCGTCGGGGATATCGACAATTGTTTCACCCATACCAATCGCCCAAGCATACCAAACTACCAACTGATTGTTAGCAGTTAAAGCTCCGTAAGCGTGAGAATAAGGCGTGTCGTCGCGGTTGACAATACCTCGCATGATATTCAGTTGTTGATCGGCCGAAAGCTTGTAAAAATCATCCAGCAGCATGGGAGCTAATTCTGGTTCGGCGGCGGCGGGAGCGGCTGGTGTAATTGAATCTCCCATTTTTTCATAAACAAAGTAGAGCAGCGCCAGCTTTTCATCTGTACCCAACCCGTTGATTGTCTGAACGATGTTTTGAGTGTCGTTGGAGAGAGAGTGAGGATTGGTGGCGGCGGGTGAGTTCATAAATCAAATTCCTTAAAAATGCTTCCAGAATATATAAATATCAACATTTGTAAGTGCCCGTCACCATCCCCGAGAGGTAATACGATTTTAGATTTTACATTTTAGATTTTAGATTAAACAATGGGGAATGGCTTAGTATGTATGGGTTTGGATATTGCCTAAAGCTGCATTCTTTTCGGAAAGTGGTGTAATTTTAAGGCACCACCCTAGAAGAAATCATCCTTAAGATAGAAGCCAACGATACATCTGCGGGTAGATGAAAAAGCCTGGGATTTAAGTAAGGATTGAGAAAGTGAATTGTTAAATAAAACTAGCAAGGAGTCGGCTATGTCGGAAATAAATACAGAACAAAATAACATTGAGAGCTTTGACGCTCAGCAAATCACTGAAAGCGCGGAAGCTGGAGAACAAAAGTTGCCGACCGTTGATGTATCAGCAGACTACGAAGCTTCAAAAGAATTCAGCGTTAGTGACATCGATCGCACGGGTGCCGGCGCTCAAGCTGCCGCCGCTGCAACTGCACCTAAATTTCCTATTCCCGCTGCTAAAGATATCGCAAAGCCTGCAGATAAAAGCGGCAATCCCGCTGATTTTCGTTCGATGGCTCAGGAAATTAAGCCCACAGGTACACCGGGCGAAGTTACCGACGATTTGATGCAGAAAGCGATCGATCTTGGTACTCCCGGCAGTTAATTTAGAAATTCTCCATCCTCGACGGACAACCTCTGTATTGTAGGGTGCTTATGACGCGCCTTCCCCCTATAATTCGCGCGTCAAACCACTTTTTATATAAGTCCTGCAAGTGACTGTACGATAAGCTGCAATACAGTAGGGACGGAACAAGGTTGTGTCCTTAAAAGCTGCAATAGGGTAGGGACACAACATTTTTGTGTCCTTAAAGCGTTAATTTTAACTCTCCCTAATCGCTTAATTTTAAGTCGATCGCCCGACAAATTTTGCCGACAGTGCGATCGCCCAAAATTTCAATTACTAAATCCACGCGATCGCCCTCCTCAACCATCGACTTAATAAATAACTCTGGATGCAGCGCTTTCCAGAAATATTCAACAAACCGATTAATTTCAGCTTCTGACATTCCCGACTTCCCCGCCGCCATCATTTCTCGTTCCGCCTGATTGCGCCAGACTTGAGAAATGCGATAATCTTGGGGATACAAAACCATCAACCGATCTAATCGGTTCCACAGCGGCAGATAGTCGTGCAGCTTCGCATTCATATCGCGCGCAAACTGACAGTCGCCGTCTGTGGAAATCGGAAACGGTGCACCCGCCAAAAACTCGTTTAATTTGGCATCAACCACCGGATTCACGCCGACAAACCAACCTTCAAAAAGTACAATATCGGCACCGGAAATAATTTCGGGTTGACTTCTATCTCCTGCACCTCCATAGGCTGATTTGTCAAACCTGGGAATTTCTATATTTTTATTAATTATATCCGGTTTGAGGGCATCCCATTTGGGATTGTCAACTGCTGCTAAGTTGTGAGTTAGAGAACCGCGCAACTTGTCTAAAACTGCGATTCCCAAGTCAATATCGTGAGTGCCCGGAGGGCCGCGCCAAATTAAACGCGGGTCTGCTTTTTGGAGTTGTTGGCGATCGGCATAAGTCTTGTAAAGATCGTCTAAAGAAAGGCTGACAGTAGAATATCCCAATTTTCCCAGAATCAGGCTTAAAACTTGGCATAAAGTAGTTTTTCCCGTTCCTTGCACTCCTAAAATTCCTTGAATTAAAGGACGGTTTAAACTTTGTTTTGCAGTCGATAATTGCATTGCCAGCGGCAGCCACAGATTCCACAAAGTTTCGAGAAAAACAGTTGACTTTAGGGGGAAAGTATGCAGTTCGTCAAGAAGAGAAAAGAATAAATCGGTTTTGCAGCGGACAACATCGGCTACACTGTCAGGAGTAATCCCAAAAGCGCGCGTTCGCGAAGCCCTCGAAGAGGATCGCAAATCATCCGCAAGTTCCCAAAAAGCCAGGTGCTCGAAGTCGGGAGCTTTTGGGCGATCGCCGGCTTGCCATCGATGTAAAATTTCAACAGGGGTTACAGTCGATCGATCCATATCCTAAAAACTCTCGCTAGCGGGGGCGGGTTTTGTACAATTACTATCTACAACCGACAAATATTTCCCCTCCTTTTAAGAGCCAAGTTTGAAAGCCTCCACAAATAAATTGTAAGTCACGCCAACTTTCAGAGCATTGAGCATATCCACCCAAAAAGAACGGGCTACAGGCCGCGGGCTGGCGTAAACCAACCAGTTGGCGAACTCCGTCAACAACACCAACAGCCCGGCCGCGATAATATCCCAATCTGCTGATTGTCCGGTGATTGTCGAAATAGCAGTTCCCAAAAAAGTGCCGAACAGCAGGCTAATTAGCAGTAGCGAAATCCGCCGCCAAGGATTGCTCAGCCAGCCTCGGAATCGCTCGCCCAGAACATCAATCAATCTGTTAATTCGGGTATTCTGCATAAAAAAAGTTATACCATTGGAGATTCGAGATTGGAGATTTGAGATGCGGAATTACTGATGAATATTGGGTTTTGGAGTACGGGCATAGAGTAGCACTTTTTTTTTCAACTGCTATTAAAAGCTATACCGATGAGTCAACAAATGCCCCTCCAGGCTAAATCCAAATTCTTACCGCGGTCAGTATGTCGCCATCTAAAATATAAAATTTAACATCTAAGATGGTATTAAGCGATTGGCGAATTATAGCAGAGAACGGTTAAGTCATTAAGTGTAACTGTATCTTGTGTCACAGCAGCCCCTGGTTTTACATTAAAAATAGTTAAGACTCATTGCGGGTGCAGTCTATCCTTTAAGCCTAAAATTTATGAATCTTAAAATTTACCAGCTCGTAATTGGAGTGTCGATCGTCCTAATTACAGGAATGTTTCTAGGACGTTTTGAAATCACTATCTCCAACGGTTCAAATCAGTCGAGCGATTGGCCCTCACAAGCCACCGCACACCCCCCCATACCCCCCATTTCCCCAGTTGCGACAGATTCAGCAGACACCGCTAGCGAGCCCAAACCCGACTCAACACCAACCCCCCCAGATCCAGAGGAGGAATTGCTTTCCTCAATCCCTGTAGATGCTAAAGCCTCCGGCCGTTTGCGCGTCAGCAACCGCAGCGAACACCCAGTGCGAGTGGCCCTGCTGTCGAAACGGCAAGCCAAGGAATCCTACGGCAAACCGGCGCACTGGGATTTTGCGCCGGGGGAAGGTGGCGGCAAGGGACTGATGCTATCGCTGCCGGAGGGAAAGTTACAAGTCAAACGGGGAGACATTTTAGTGGTTTTTGCTCAGGATGGTTCTCGTCGCTACTGGGGGCCTTTCGTCGCCGGGGAGACACCCTCGCCGGCTTGGAACAGCACAGCCGGAGAATGGCAATTAATTTTGCAGCCGTGAACGCTTAGCTGCAGGTGCGGAAATTTGGGTCGAGAAAGCCGGTCGATCCGGTCTTGTTGAGAATGGTGCGGCTATGTGAGTTTAACCTCACATAGTGGCACCATTCTCAAGAACAGGCTTTCCGGCCTGTTCCACAAAGAGTGAATTTTATTGTGGGGAGTAGGGGTTGGGCAGGAGAGCCAGCCCCTGAAAGGCTTGTTGAGAATGGTGCAACATCTCTGTTTAACTGATATCTTGCACCATTGTCAGCAACAGGCTTTCCGGCCTGTTCCACAAGAAAATTTATATATTGTGGAACAGGCCGGAAAGCCTGTTCATAAAAGCCTTGTTGAGAATGGTGTAACATCTGAGTTTAACCAGATTCGATCGACTTGGGAGTTTCGAGAATGCGAATCTTTCGGTAGACTCTCTATGCGAGCTAAAATTTAAAATCTAAAATCGCAGGAAGTTTGCGTGAAGGAAGTTATTAAAAATTTGTCAGAGTTTAGGAAGCGCCCGTTAGCGTTAGCGAAGCGATCCGAAGGAAAGCCCTCGAAGAGGATCGCACCAAAGCTGCTGTCGCTGTTATGGCTGTGCGCGATCGCCTGGGTAGGTTTCTTGTGGAATCTCGGCAACATCGGTTTAGTTGACGAAACCGAACCCTTGTTTGCCGAAGCCGCCCGTCAAATGACGCTGACAGGGGATTGGATCACTCCTTATTTCAACGGCGAAACGAGGTTTGACAAGCCGCCGTTGATTTACTGGCTGATGGCTGTGGCTTACCGCACGCTGGGTGTTAACGAATGGGCCGTGCGTCTTCCCTCGGCTTTGTGCGCGATCGGTCTGACTTGCCTCGGATTTTATACCCTCTCGAAATCGAAGGAAGAAGGAAGTTCGGCAACGGATTCTGTAACGGATGTAACGGATGTAACGGATGTCAGGAGGAAGGAAGAAGGGCACGACACGGATTCGGACATGGATACACGGATGAATGTAACTGTCTTTCCTCCCTCGTTCTCCCACTCTCCCACTCCCCCACTCTCCCCCTCTCCTAGTATTCCTATTTTTCTTTCTACTCCTTGGATTGGTGCGGCCCTAATAGCTTTAAATCCCCAAACTATTGCCTGGGGACGGACTGGCGTTTCAGATATGCTATTAGTTAGTTGTATGTGTTCCGCACTATTCGCATTTTTTCTCGGTTACACTCTAGAAGAACAGAGAGCAAAAGCAGAATTTTCCACTGTTCCCGCTTCGCGATTTCCCAATAAGTGGTATCTGACTTTTTACGTACTAATTGCCTTAGCAATTCTGGCTAAGGGGCCTGTGGGAATTGTCTTGCCAGCGCTGATTGTTGGCTGCTTCGGGCTTTATTTGGGAAATTTCCGGCAACTTTGGCGCGAAATGCGTCCGGTGTCTGGAATTTTAATTATTCTGGCGATCGCCCTGCCTTGGTACATTTTGGTTATTTTAGACAACGGTCAAACTTATATTGACAGCTTTTTTGGCTATCACAATTTCCAGCGTTTTACTGGAGTAGTCAACAAGCACTCCGCGCCTTGGTATTTTTACTTTTTTGTAGTGCTAGTTGGTTTTGCACCTTGGTCGATTTATTTGCCGGTGGCGATCGCCCGCACCCGTTTTTGGCAGCGCAGTTACTGGCGTCGTCAACCGCGATCGGCTCAGTTGAGTTTATTTGCCCTATTTTGGTTCGTCTGCATCTTTGGCTTTTTTACGATCGCCGTGACAAAATTGCCCAGTTATGTATTGCCTTTAATCCCCGCCGCTGCGATTTTGGTAACGCTGCTGTGGAGCGATATTATTGCAGGCAACGAACCTGAAAACAGGCGGATAAAGTTAGAAAAAAAACCGAATTCTTTACCGCGAGGGCTGTTAGCTACATACATTTTCAATGTCGTATTTTTATTAATTATAGCCGGAGCAACTTTCTACTGCTACAACTGGCTGGGAGACGACCCGGCAATGCCCAATTTTCCCCAAGCAATTCAGCAGTCGGGATTGCTGATTGTAGGCGGTACGATTTGGATAATTACAGCGGTGGCGATCGGACTTTTACTCTGGAAGCGGCAACAGCGCTGGATTTTGGTTGCTAACTTCATCGGGTTAGTAGCATTTATCATCTTTGGTCTTACTCCAGCCTACAAAGTGGTCGATATCAACCGCCAGTTACCTCTGAGACAGTTAGCGCAGGTTGCGGTTCAACAAAAACTGCCAGGGGAAGAGTTTATTATGGTTGGTTTCTGGAAACCAAGTCTGGTTTTTTATACCCAAGGACCAGTGACTTACTACCGAGCTGTCAGAAGGGCGATCGACTACATTAAGGAATCTAAAAACCCAACTTCTCCCTCTATTTTGGTGCTGGGATATCCAGAGAAATTTGTGGAATTAGGATTGCAGCCAAATCAATATCAATTGTTGGACAGTCGGGGGGCTTACCAACTCGCCAGGGTTCCGAGAACAGCGTTTCGATAGTCCATTATACTGCGGTGTGAGCCGACCTATATGGTGTGAAAGTAGGGGCAATCCCCCCGTGGTTGCCCCGGAATTTGGATATGGTGCATCTAGAACTGTAAAAGCTATAATCTACTCACTACCTAAAACCCGAAGCTCGGAGCCTACAATGGTTTCAATTCTCAACAAACTCTCTTCGTTAATCCATGAGATTTGCATTGAAAAAGTCGATCGGTGGAAGTTGTTCAAATTTAGTGAATCGCTGCCACAGCGTATGGAAAATTTGTTAGAGAAGAAGAAGGACGATCGACTAATGGCAGAAGAGGCAGCGGAACTCGACGCCATTGGGGAATTAGATCGCATCTTTACCCATATCAATGCAATGATGGTGGCTCAAGATGTCAATCAGCGATCCCACGAGATAGAACCTTTTGGTTAGCCACGCCCTTCAATGTATCCCTTGACAAGTTGGGTAAAAGCTAATATCTCAAGCATTAAGTAAGTGAATAAATTAGCTATTATAAATGATTTATTCACTTGGCCTTTTTCAATTATTTTTAGTCCAAACTTCCCTATAAATAATTCTAGAAAAACGGAAAAGAAAAACATAGGAATGAGTGTAATCATAATTTCCAAGGGTAGAAAGGGAAAAGAACCAGGCTGTACAGGCACGGTTGTGTGGAAGACGATCTGTCCAATAAACGCCCCAATACAGAGGATAATAAAACCTCCCCCAATCGTCGATATGATATTTGTTATAAAACTAATAAAAATTGCTTTTAGGATACTGAGATTGAGTAGTTTTTTGTGAATATAAGCTTCTATCGCGATAATTGGTATGAGCAAAAGAATTTGATAGAAAACACTCTGAGTGAATAGTGGACTTCCTGCATTTGCGAGATATAGAGATGTATTGAAGTGCATAAAAAAGCTAGTAGAAAACATAGAAGTGGGTCTCCCGTAGTTATTAATGATGATAATTAGCCTGCCATTTGTTCGACCTACCCTCAACTTGCCTGAAACAATGGATAATGGATAGGATGCCATTTCCAGTGTAAAAGTGTGGTAGGCATGACTGAGTTACTGGAACGTGCGTTAGCGAAGCCCTCGTAGAGGATCGCCAAGTTGAAAACATTGTCTGCCAGCGAGCAAGATGCCCTCGCTTCAATGATTCTGGAAGAACTTGAAGACGAGAGGCGCTCGGATCAAGCATTCTCCCGTTCCCCAGATGAAGAGTGCTAAACTCGCAGCGACCGCAATGGCTGAGTATCATGCAGGCAAAACCCAAGAACTCGATCGCTCATAATATCGCTCGTAATTAAGTTAGTGTCTACAACCAGCCAATTTCATCTAGAAAAGTGTATTGCAAAACTTCGTTAAGCTTATAAGCAGTGGTAAGCGATGATGGTATTATGTAGTCAGGAAGTCAACATGAAACTACCTGACTACGCCAAAGCAATAGGCATAAGTTACACAACCGCGTGGCTAGGCGTGGAAGGCAA
>NZ_JAUBUC010000081.1:0-28003 GCF_036705285.1 Microcoleus sp. B4-C1
GGTTTGGGCGGCCCGCCGGTCATTTTGGGCGGGGGGGGACGCCCATCCCACTTTCAAGAGTGGAAGTTATTTAATTCTCATTTCTTAGCTGATTGACCGTTGGGCAAATAAACCAAATTACCATCCTCAATATCGGTCTTGGGCTTAGCGCGTCTAGTCAGATTTTTGACACTCAAGTCTTCAACAGCTAAAACTTCACATTTCCCGAACAGCTCATGTGCCGTTTTAAACTGAAAATCCAATCTAGCTCTGGCTACGAACTGATGAAGTCTAGAAATCCTGTCCTTGATAACTTTCCAAGGCTTAGAACCCTTAACTCGGTTAGCTAGCTTCGCTTGAAGTCTTGCCAGCTTCGGGGCCGACTTCCTCAAAAATCTAGGATTCTCAACTCTTTCGCCATTAGAAAGAGCGACGTAATTAGTTATTCCTAAATCTATACCAACAGTGTTTTCATCAGTCGGTTGAATTTCTGCAACCGTTACAGGAACCGTCTTATCTTCTAGCGTCAGGGAAATATACCACCCATCCGCTTCTCTGATAACACTACCCGTCTTAACTTTGAAACCCGTTGGTATGGGGCGGTGAAAGACCATAGGCACGCTTACCTATTTTTGCGAGGTTAATACAAATCCTATTTTGCTCGTCCTTGACAATATTTAAATTGTCCAACTGAGGATAAGTGAAAGATTTGTAGTAGTGAAACCCTTTGAACTTGGATTGGCCCCTACGATTGCCATTTTTATCCGGCGTGGTGAAATTTGAAAAGGAAGTTTCCACCCTGTTGAGGACATCTTGTAAAACCTGTGAATCCAACACTTTATAATCAGGAAATAGTTTTTTAGTGTTTTTCAGGTCGGCAAGCTGTATGGTTTGCCACTGCACATAACCGCCTTCAATGTTCGAGAAAATGTCACCCTTTTTAGTCAAAGGATTACCTAATTCATCCTTTTTTCTACCATCCCTAGTCTGCACTCTCGTCAAAGGAATGTTTTGATAAATCTCCTCAATAGGGACTATCGAAACAATCAAGGGACAGGCGTTGACGGGCGTTCTCGTGGATTCCCACCATCTGAATCTTTCACGCCCGTCGGTAGTTGTACTGCCGACGACAGAGTTCTAGATGAGCCACAATTTTTGCTAATTGGGTTTTTGTGGGTTTGAGGCGGTATTTGTATGTTAGTTGCATGGGAAACTTCTTTTTTTCCACCTACTTTAATGTACCATTTTTTCGATTTAATAGTTAGAAAGTACATCAAAGTTCAAGGTACTCGCAATGTCTAATTGTCGGTTTCCGTACCTACACCCGACGAGCCTTTCATCACGCGGGCGTAATTCATTCGGGGTACGGGGCGTAGCGCTCAGATGCGT
This sequence comes from Microcoleus sp. B4-C1, assembly GCF_036705285.1. Classification (NCBI taxonomy): domain Bacteria; kingdom Bacillati; phylum Cyanobacteriota; class Cyanophyceae; order Oscillatoriales; family Microcoleaceae; genus Microcoleus; species Microcoleus sp. B4-C1. The sequence goes on from NZ_JAUBUC010000081.1 coordinate 1,369, forward strand.
CCCCTCTGAATATACGCCCGGGACTTCCCGGCTGGTAGTTAAAAAACTAAGTTTGTAGGCCCAACCGGGCGTAATTCCTGGTAAAATTTCTTGTAATGCTACCAAAAAAGTGAGATGCATACCCAGCTACGTTCAGCGCAAAGGTGCGCTGACCTTAAATTCTGGCCATTCATTTGAGGCCAGCAGCCCCGATGAAACTGGTTGTGGCGTCTTAGGTGCTGTAACCCCAAGCAAAACGAACGAAACTGCCATCAACCCGCCGTACAAGGCAGCCGATCGCTTGCGAGTTCCCAGTCCCACCCATTGAGGATTTAGCAGACCCAGACAAAAAGCAGGTGTGGAAAACATAAAAGTTAATACAAACAAGCTGGACATCACGCACCTCCGACTAGCGAGTTGTAGCGATTAATTACTTTCATCTCCAATTAATAGCTCACAAATCCGCTTAAAAAATTGGCAATTTAGGATTTATAACTTGAGAATTATTGATGTTTATCAAACAATAAAATAAAAATAAAAATCTCTGACTTTAGAGAGTTGTTAAAAAAATAAGAGCTTTCTAGAGAGTGCAAAAATTCAGCTTAAAATAAACACTAAATTCCTTAATCAAAATATGAAAGTCCGCTTTAATGTAGTGCGCCAAAATCAAAACGAGGCTCCCCGGATTCACACTTACACCCTAGATGTGGAAGAGAGCAATACCATCCTAGACTGCCTCAACAGTATTAAGTGGGAACACGACGGCACTTTAGCTTTTCGCAAAAATTGCCGCAATACAATTTGCGGCAGTTGTTCTATGCGAATTAACGGTCGATCGGCATTAGCGTGCAAAGAAAATGTGGCCAGCGAACTCGCAAGACTGCAAAAAATAGCTGATTCCAGCTCAGCAGAAATGCCTACCGATTTCATCCCAGAAATCACCGTCGCCCCAATGGGAAATATGCCGATTATTAAAGATTTGGTTGTTGACATGACCAGTTTTTGGGACAACCTAGAAGCAGTTGAACCATATATCAGCACCGCCTCGCGAGCAATTCCAGAACGCGAATTTCTGCAAACTCCAGAAGAGCGATCGAAACTCGACCAAACTGGCAACTGCATCCTCTGTGGCGCGTGCTATTCTGAGTGCAACGCCCGCGAAGTCAACCCGGAATTTGTCGGCCCCCACGCCCTCGCCAAAGCTTACCGCACGATCGCCGACTCCCGCGACAGCGAAACCGAAAATCGACTGGAAAAATACAACGAAGGCACCGCAGGCGTCTGGGGATGCACGCGCTGTTACTACTGCAACTCGGTTTGTCCGATGGAAGTTGCGCCGATGGATCAAATTGGTAAGATTAAACAAGAGATTCTCGATCGCAAAGACGACCAAGCCAGTCGATCGATCCGCCACCGCAAAGTTTTAATCAATCTCGTCAAAGAAGGGGGCTGGATAGACGAGCGCAAATTTGGCATCGAAGTAGTAGGGAACTACTTCCGCGACGTTAAAGGTTTGCTGAGTCTGGGCCCGTTGGGTTTGAGAATGATCGCTCGCGGCAAGTTCCCGCTGTTTTTTGAGCCTTCAGAAGGTACCGAAACCGTGCGAAATCTGATCGAATCGGTTCAAAGTTTAGAAAAGTCAGCAGATTAGCGATCGGCTGTCCTTTTCCTGGTAAATTACAAGTTGTGCGATCGCAAAGCTTCCCCAAAATCATCACTCACAACTCGAAACTCAAAACTTTTAAATGACTGCTAAAACTCCTCCATCCCCAAAACCGACAACCCCAAATACCCCAAAACCAGAACCAGCCTTTGGGTGGAATGCCTACGCCGAACAAATCAACGGACGATTTGCGATGGTGGGGTTCGTGGGACTTTTGCTGCTAGAATTCTTCACCCGCCAGGATTTTTTCACCTGGCTGGGTCTGCGTTAAATTAATCAAAATCAATTCAAAATGGAAGCTGAAAAATTATCTATATTTCAGCTTCCTTTTGATTTTTAAGAGTTATTTAAAATAGAGTTGATCAAATTAGAGGTACAAGATTAAGCTGTTGTGCATCTAATTTGAAAGTCCATTTTTCTACAATTATTGTGGAACGGGCATCCTGCCCGTCTCTAGATTCAATTTAAATGCCTAGCAGCTTATAGCGGTTCTCAAAAAAGTGAGGTATGCCCTATGCCCTATGCCCTATGCCCTATGCCCTATGCCCTATGCCCATGAGTACCTCATCTTTCTGAGAAAGGCTATATAACATTTATAGTGGCATAAAAACATATGAATTTACCAAAGTGAATAGTAGTTGCTTATAGTGCGATCGTCCTTGAATTATAGGGACACGGCATTGCCGTGCCCTGACTCCGAAGTTTAGTTCATATTCTGTTCGGTCGATGACCCCTAATACGGTAGGGGATCCCCTCACGAAAAATATCTGCCAATAATTGACAATCTCAAAAACCCGCCCTTTTAATCGTTCGAGCGGACATGATATCAAACTAATTTCCAGTTGTTTCGCGGACGGTCAAACTGTACTTGCCTCTACCTTTTGGAGGCGGATCGTAAGCATTGACAATGACGCGATAGCGACCGTTCGCAGACAAGGTAACAGTCAGCTCTGAATTGGAATTTTGCTGCGTGACATCATCATTTTCTCCAAGTAGCTCGCCCTGGGAGTTGAAAATAGCGAGATAAGTATCAAACTCGGTACTTTCTACGGTAATAACCAGTTTCTGACCCTGAGTGCCTTCAAAGGTATACTCGTCGTACAAACTGCTGTCTGAGGGAAGTACAGAAGACTTAGCAGGGCTGAGTTCTCCGTTTTGCTCTAAAATGATTTTAGATGAACTCGCATCAGGACTGGGCGGAGGTTCTACAGTTGGGCTCTGAGTTGGCGAACTTTGTGGCGATGGCGACGGGTTGGGGCTTGCTTGAGCTAAAACAGCGTTGGCAGCAGTCTTCGCATCAGTTAAATTTTGAGGAAATTCTGCTGAAATAAGGGTGGATCTGTTGTTAGCAACACCTGAATTTGAAAGTGACAGGGAGAGAGCCGGCTTGCCAGAAAAAGTAGCTACCATAGCAATTGGCGCGATCGCCCAAAATCTAACTTGACGCATGAATTACCTCGATTTGTAACGGAGGAAGAAGGAAGAAGTCAGTAGTCATTAGTCAGTAGTCATTAGTTATTTGTTAGGATCGCAAATTAAATAATTTACACTCTTGAAAGTGGGATGGGCGTCCCGCCCGTCCTTTATGCACGGGCGGGACGCCCATGCCACAAGAACAATAAAGATTGTAAGTTATTTAATTCTCATTCCTTAGATGCTACCAATTACCAATGCCCTGTTTGCCCAATTCCCAATTCCCAATTCCCAGTTCCGAATTTTCAATTTTCACCGGACAGTTAGAGTGTAACGACCCCTGCCCGAAGCATCGTAAGCATTGACAATTACGCGATAGCGACCCGTAGCGGGCAACGTAACGGTCAGAAACGAATTTTTAGTCGAATCGCTTCCATCGTCATTTTCTGCCACTAATCGGCCGTTAGGGCCAAATATAGCCACATAGGGATCGAAATCTGTACTTTCGAGGGAAATGGTTACAGACTGACCCGATCGACCTTCAAAAGTATACTCTCGATACAGACTGTTGTCAGACGGCAATACTGGGCCGCCTGCGACTAAAGCACCTTCTTCTTGCAAAATCGCCCTCGAAGGCGCGGTAGGAGCACTCGCTTTCAGTTGTAACGTATAAGCCCCAGACTGCCTAGCTTGGTAGGAATTTGCCACTAACGTGTAAGTCCCGTCTGCTGGCAGCCTGACTGTAATTCTGGCGTTTTTATTCCCCGCCCCGTCATCGTCTTGCGCGATTTCGCGCTGGTTGGGCCCGAGCAAAATTAAATAAGGGTCAATTTCTTGACTTTTCATTTCTATTGTGATTTGCTGGCCCGCTTTTCCCTCAAATGAGTAGAGGTCAAAAAAGCTGTTGTCGGTGGGCAGAACGCTAGACTTGTCGGTGAGGAGGCCGCTGACGGGGGGCCCGTTTAACGCAACTTTTTGAGGTGATTGGTTGCCACCAAAGGGCGATCGGGCTTGAGCCGCGCGGGGAGCTCGCCCTTCTCGCACCGCTGTCAGGAAAGCGGGTAATTTGTCTGCGGAAATTGCAAAACCGATACCGATACTGCCACCGCCCCGACCGCGAGTAAAAATAGAAGTATTGACGCCGATTAATTCTCCTGAACTGTTGAGCAGTGGGCCTCCTGAATTGCCGGGATTGATGGCGGCGTCGGTTTGAATTAAGCCCCGCTGCTGGTCGATGCGGCTGACGATTCCGACTGTAAAAGTACCTTGAAATTGACCGAAGGGATTGCCGATCGCAAATGCTTGTTGCCCGACTTTCACCGAACCGGGACGGGCTAAAGGAATAGTGGGCAAATTGTTTTGACCGCGAATCTTCAGCACGGCTAAGTCTAGACCGTCTTCGCCGAATCCGATGACATCGGCGACAAGTTTTCTGCCGTCTGACAAAATGATATTGACGGTACCGCCTGCCGAAACAACGTGGGCGTTCGTTAACACCATGCCGTCGGGGCTGATAATTGTGCCACTGCCGTTAGATTTATCTGTATCGACTGTAACAACCGCCGGACTAGCCTTTTCGTAGACCCGAATATTGGTTTGTTCTTCGACAGTTTGGGCGATCGCACCCTGGGAATGCACCGAGTTAAATTCCGTTAAATCTGTTGATTGCCGCACAGGGGATGTGGTAACAACCGCACTGGCGCTGGCTGCAACCCCAACCGTTAAAATTCCCGATACTGCTAAACTTAGAAGTTTGAAATTCATGGCGATCGATTAGTATTTAGCGATCGGTAGCTAGGAATTAGGTTTGGTGGCTAGCCCCTAACTACCTTCTCTAATTATTTTAGGACTTGCACCACGGTAGTGACATTCCTCACGCCGGTTCTCCAATTCGGGAATCTGAATCAGCCGCTAAATACTTAAAATTAGCTTGTCGTACCGCAGCATCCTCATTGCCGTAGAAAAAAGACAGCAAAGCAAAACGCTGGCCGCTAATCACCGGCGTCGCTTCATGCAGCAAAGAACACGAAAAAATAATCGCCGTGCCACAATCCCCTTTATAACCGTGCGGCGCGTACTCTGGAAAGCGTAAAAATCCCCCCGTGTACTCTCCCACATTCAAGTTTAGCGTCATCGCAAACCTGCGGTGCAGCGTAGCTTTGCTAGTGTTGTCGCGGTGCGGCCGAAAATAACCGCCGCTATCAGCATCGTAACAGCCCACCAAATACCGCTCAAACCTAGTGATTGTAAACTGAAATGCTTTCTCTACTTCCGGCCGCACCCGGCGCAAAATAATCGTATTCAATTGTCGCTGTAACTTTTGATCTTCAATAAAGAAATCTCGGCGCTTCTTGAAATTCTCGTCGTGAATGCCAACAGTTTTCCCCTCCACTTGCCTCATAAAGCCGGAAGGACTGCCACCGTGAGTTTTGTACATATCGATTAAACTGTGGCAAGAAGCTTTGTCCAAAACGTTAGGAATTACCAACACCGGGGCGTGGCGAGTGGCTGCTCGGGCTTCCTCAATAGGGGGCAAAGTTTTGAGAAAATCTAATACTTGTTGGGCGTGTTGGTGCGGTTGGCCCATCGGCAAAATATTAATTACCTGAAGGTTTTCGTTGAGTACAAAAGTTTGGGGTGCATAGTGAACTCCGGCAACTCCATTTTCTTCGACATCTCGGGAAACACCGTACTGCTGGCTGACTTTTTTGTGTAAGTCCCAGAAAAAGATGAATGACGGAGCAATTGTTGTCGGCCTGTTTTGTTCTTTGTCTGCTGGGTCAACGCTCACTCCGAACCGCGGTACTTGCAAGCTTTGGAATTCTTCTGAAAGCTCTTGAAAGCTTTTGAGGATAACTTGGATTTGTTCAAAAGCTGCGCTGGCAAAGAAAAACAGCACGACTCGCCGGCCGCCAACAGTCGGGAAATGAAATAAGGGGTTATTTGTAGAAGGAAGGGAAAACCAGGGAGCCGGATCTCCTATTTCAAGTAATGGCATCTTGCTGATTTAAGAATTGGGCTTTTATATTTAGATTATTATTTTGTGGATTAGTTCCACAGGTTCGGTATGTTAAGATTGTTTATTGATACAAAAATTAGCTTATATCTGTGTATGTCTGCGTTTTTCTGCGGTTTCAAATTCGCAATTTAGAGTCTTTTTAAGAAGTTTAATATCGGATAATAAGTAGATGGGTATCAATAAACGCAACTTAGAGTTCTGCGGTTTCCCAAGGTGGATCTGCGGAATAAATGTTTAGTTTCACCCATCTACTTAGTGTTTGCCTATTTGTCGAAACTGGGGGAATTATCCGGTTGGTCTTCCGGGTATTCTACAGGTCGATACTCCACGTAATCTGACGGCGGTGCTTCCACGTCGCGGTTGCTGGGGCGAGACCTCGATGATTCCGTAGGACGGGGTTTTTTGGTTCTCGGCGGCGTATCGGAACTGCGGTTTTCCGAAGCTGGGGGGCGACTGCTGCGGCTGCGGGTCGGTCTTTCTTCGGGGGTGTCTGAAACGTCCCAGTTGTCAGACCCTTGAGTTGGCGGGGCTTCTGGGCGAGAGGGACGTTTGCGCGAGGATCGATCGGGCGAGTCGGGCCTGGAGGTGTTAACGCTGCCGTTGCGATTCGAGGGGCGGCGGCGGGGTTCGTCGTCGTAGGCTTCCCGAGAGGAACGGTAGTCTTGGCTGCCTCTAATCCGGGGACGCTGCGGATAGTCTTCCTCTGGTTCTAGCTGTTCCATGTCGGCATCGTAGCCGTCGTAACCGTAGGCGTTGCTGACCGGTCGGTCTTCATCTACGTATTGGGCGCGACTTTTGGCTTGGGCTGTGGTCGCTCCTCGCAGCTTAATGCTTTCTGCTGCAAAAAATATGGCGGAACCAGTCAACAGAAATTGACCGAATGCCAAAATTGGGTCAAGCCGCCATCCTTGAAATAACAGAATACCGCCGCACAGCAAGCCGACTGCTGCAAAAAAAATATCGTGGTCTCGGGCTAGTTTGGGACGCCACGATCGCAGAAAATACAGTCCTGCCCCTGCTACTGCTAGGATAATCCCTAACAGGCTGCTCCAGTTCAATCCTAAATTGACCATTAGCCTATCTCCTATGTCTTTCCTATGTTAGCGAGTTAGATTTTACATCTATCATTAAGTCTGTCAGCCCGACGGTGCTTTCTGGGGCAGAGTCCGGTCAGGGTTTCAGCTTGGGAAGTCAGTATAATAATGAGTTTAACGGGAAAAAACCTCAGCTTGGCAGTCAACTGAAGGTTTTGCCTTGACAGTTGCTGGCAGCCGAGGTTTCTCGCATCGGGGAAATGCCCGACGTGTAGCCGAAAATTGACTTGCAGCGCCGGACTTAGAAACCCGCTGACTTTTTAGGTGCGCTTGATTTTGTCTTTTTGGCTGATGAAGATCAGGGCGATCGTTGCTGGAAGCACTACTACCACCACGCCCACCAGCAGGCTGTACAAAAAGTTCGCGAGAGAAGGAGTCATAGATTCCAAGCCTTTGTTACAACAATTTGATTTTTATTAATTTTATACTTTCGATCGCACCTGTGAAACGGTTAAAATTATGAATAGCAGACTTAACAAAACTTAAAATTTCGAGATAAGACCCATGACTGGTATTACCGTTGCAAGTTGGATTCTGGGCTCTGTCCTAGTCGTGATGACTTTGCTGTTTATTTTTCGGATCGTCCTGACTTGGTATCCCGAGGTGAACCTGAGCAAGTTGCCGTTGAGTCTGATTGCTTGGCCGACGGAACCTTTTTTAGCCGTAACTAGAAAGATTGTACCGCCGATCGGCGGGGTGGACATTACGCCGATTATTTGGGTGGGTATCTGTAGCTTGCTGCGAGAAATGATTCTCGGCCAGCAAGGGCTGCTGACAATGATGATGTAGAAGTTGGCGGTTGACTGTTGACTGTTGACTGTTGACTGAAAGCAGGCTTGGTAAAAACCCCCGGATCGATCCGTGGGGTTGCTTTCTTCAATCTTTCAATCCAAAATCCAAAATCTAAAATCCAAAATCGATTGACTAATGACTGTTTTGGTTCAAGAACTGTTCGACGAAATTCGTGTAAACTTCGCCGCTAAGAAACTCGGGGGAATCGAGGATTTTTTGGTGGAAGCTGAGGGTGGTAGGAACGCCGGTGATAGCACATTCCCGCAATGCCCGTTTCATCCTGCGGATGGCTGTCGGTCGATCGCGCCCCCATACAATTACTTTACCGATTAAAGAATCGTAGTAAGCGGGTATTTCGTAATCGGTGTAGACGTGAGAGTCCATCCGCACGCCGGGGCCACCGGGAGGCAAATAACCGCTGATTATGCCGGGATGAGGTCGGAAATTGCGATCGGGATCTTCGGCATTGATGCGACACTCGATCGCGTGGCCGTTGAGAACTACTTGGTTTTGCTTGATTTGCAGTTTTTCTCCTTGGGCGATGCGGATTTGTTCGGCTATCAAGTCGAGGCCTGTAATCATCTCGGTGACGGGATGTTCTACTTGGATGCGAGTGTTCATTTCCATGAAGTAGAACTTGCCCGATTTGTCAAGCAGAAATTCGACAGTGCCCGCACCCGTGTAGTTGATGGATTTGGCGGCGGCAATGGCAGCGTGACCCATTTGATCTCGCAGTTTCTGGCTGAGGGCTGGGCTTGGGGCTTCTTCGAGGAGTTTTTGGTGCCGGCGCTGAATCGAACAATCTCTCTCGCCGAGGTGGATGACGTTACCGTAGTTGTCGGCGAGAATTTGGATTTCGATGTGCCGCGGTTTTTCGATGAATTTTTCCAGGTAAAGTCCGGGGTTGCCGAAGGCTGCGTCGGCTTCGCCTTGGGCTGCTGAGAATAGTTTGGGGAGTTCCGAGGGTTCTCTAACTAGCCTCATCCCGCGGCCTCCACCGCCGGCTGTGGCTTTGATCATCACAGGATAGCCGATTTCGCGGGCGATCGACAAAGCTTCGCGATCGTCCGCCAGCAATCCGTCGCTACCGGGAACTGTGGGGACTTTCACCCGCTGCATAGTTTCTTTGGCGGTGGATTTATCGCCCATTGCCCGCATCGCTGCCGGAGAAGGGCCGATGAAGGTAATTTGATGGTCAGCGCAGATTTCGGCAAATCGGGCGTTTTCGGCGAGGAAGCCGTAACCGGGGTGAATGGCTGCGGCGTTGCGTGTCAGGGCTGCCGCGATGATGTTGGGGATGTTTAAATAGCTTTTGCTGCTGGTGGGGGGGCCGATGCAAACGGCTTCGTCTGCCAACTGGACGTGCAGGGCGTGTTTATCTACGGTGGAGTGTACGGCGACCGTGGCAATCCCCATTTCCTCGCACGTCCGCAATATGCGGAGAGCTATTTCTCCCCGATTAGCGATTAAAATTTTCGAGAACCCCATCTTCGCTGCTTAATTCACTCAATATTCTGTACAATAATGCCTTTCGGTATGTTCTGGATAATCGTTTTCCAGAAATTGTTTACAAAAATTTATTTTACATTTTGCTGGTAGTGGTGCTATGATTTTAAATCGGCGGTGTCAAAGGGCAAGTCACAAGTTAAATGCCAGGAACCTCAACCTGTGAATCTTTAACTCGTAACGCAAAAATCCCGGAGATTGCCAGAAAGAGCGGATGTGGCGGAATTGGTATACGCGCACGCTTGAGGTGCGTGTGGCATTATGTCCTTGCGAGTTCGAGTCTCGCCATCCGCATTGAATATGTAAAACAACTGTTGACGGTTTTGGCTGTCGGCAGTTGTTTTATATTGAGTGGTTTTTCGAGAAAGTCGGTCGAGTACGATCGGGTGCAGATTCATCAGATATCTTTAAGTCTGATTCCCTACGGGATAGCTTCGCTTCACGAACTTCTGACAGATCCGCACCATACAAAATACTGTTTAACTGTCGATCGACAATTGTGTTTGAATTAAAAACATAGATACTTATCGTTTGTCAAGTAGAATGGGGTTAGTTAGGTTCCGAATCCGAGAGTTGGCTGACGAAAAAGGATGGACGCTAAAGGATGTTGCCGATCGATCCGAGGTTCCGTACAGCACAGTCAGGCACTATGCTCGATCGGAAGGACTAGCAACGGTTGATATCACATCCATTCAAAAGATAGCTCGCACCCTCGATGTTTTGATTGAGGAGTTGATGGAAGTTGTTAAAGAATGAATTAATTTATCAGTTATAGTATGGGTAGAGAGCGAACACCCGCGCTCGCATGAAAATTCCTGCAGTCAGAACATCTATGGCTTACAGCAACAGCGAAGTTGAGGGAAAATCTTTCTATCAATCAGAACCTTTAATCGCCCGATTGAGGGGAATTATCCGAGATTATCCCGAAGGTGTAGGGATTCTCAAAGAATTAATTCAAAATGCTGACGATGCGAAAGCAGCGCGGGTAGAAATAACCCTTGATTGGCGGAACCATCAGGTAAAATCATTGCCGGACGATCGCATGGTACTGCTAATGGGGCCGGCGATGTTAGTCTACAACGATAGCGTGTTTGCAGACAAAGATTTTGACAGCATTCGCAGCTTGGGACAAAGCGAAAAAGCGCGAGACTTGCAGAAAACGGGTAGGTTTGGTGTTGGGTTTAATGCAATTTATCACGTTACAGATTTTCCCAGTTTCGTGTCGCGCGATCGCATCATTTTTTTTGACCCTCACGGTGCAGCTATTCCCGGCACTTCTCGGCAAGAACCTGGGCGCGAGTGGAATTTGGCAGAGGCTAAATGGTACCAAAAATATCCCGATTTTATGCAAGTCTATGCAGCGGGAGGATTGCCCGTTGGAGATACAAACTTTCAAGGTACTCTATTTCGGCTGCCTCTGCGAACAACGGAAAGCGCAAAAAATAGCGAGATTCGCAAACAAGCTTTTACTGAATCAAACGTCAAGGAACTCCTAGACGAACTGAGACAGTCGGGTGAAGAACTTTTGCTATTTTTGAAATCTGTTCAGGAAATTAGAGTCTACGAAATTCCTGCAAACAGTCAAGGAACTAGGCAAGAAATTCTAGCGATTGTTACCAAAAATCCGCAAGAAGTCCGATCGGCGCGACAAAAAATCCTTGATGCAATTCCCGATAACCCCGACAAGTTGCTGGAATTGTGCCACCGCAATCATGACGGTTTAGTCTCAGTTTCTTACCGCCACGAGATAGAAACGATTAGTTGCGATCGTACTATCAAGTCAACTTGGAGAATAGTCAGTTTAATTCGCACAGACGAAGGCGGCGAATTGGCAAAAGTCATAGAAGCAATGCACCAAAGCCAAGAAAAAGTCGTGCCTTGGGCCGGTGCGGCTGCTAGAATTAATGCTGCCAGTACAGAGGGAAATCTGGCGCCTGTTTCGGGCAAAGTTTACTGTTTTTTGCCGCTTCCTCTCGAAACTGGTTGGCAGGTTCACATCAACGGTTTTTTCAACTTAAATAGTTCGCGGGATAATCTCAGTAGCGACAGCGGACAAACGGGAAAAGATAAGCCTAGAGCTATTTGGAATGGGCTACTAGCGCGCCACGTTTTTTCTCATGCTTGTGCTAACTTAATTGTCGATTTAGTGCAAGATATCGGAGTATTTGAATCAGATAAATTTTACCAAATTTGGCCGATTAGTAAAATTACTGCCAGCAAAGCTCTGGAAGAATTGCAGGGATTTGTGATGCAGTTATTGTACCACAAACCAGTTGTGCGATCGGCTGTCAAACAAATTGTATATGAGGGTAAAATTACCGGAGCAGTAATGTCACAGACAAGATGGGTGACACCTCCGACAGTCAAAAATTTACCATCTAAAAAGTGTTGGGACGAGTTATTAGCACCGCTGTGTGCCGATAATATCGATCTTCCAAATCCGCCATTGCCCGATTCGATTTTAACAGCTTTTAAAGATGCAGGTTTGCCTTTACCAACCTTCACTGCTGCCAACTTGCGAAAGCATTTAATCGAAAATAAATCCCTAGGGATTGCGCTGTCGGATGCACCGAAAGCAAGCCTGCGAAATCGGCAGTGGATTGGGAATATGCTGCGATATTGTCTCAGCGACAATTGTCAAGATTTGCGCGGTTTGCCACTTGCTATTCTGGCTGACAATACTTTGCAGGTATTTGGGTATAATGCGATCGGCACTATCTACATTGCAGATGAGGCGCAGAGGGAAATATTTGCCAGTTATCCCGAATGGTTTCTCCACCAAGATTTAACTAAATTATTGCCTGCATACAATCTAAAGGGCATCTCAGCCATGACTGCTGCGGAAGTAGCCAAGCAATTGGTTAAGTTGGTGGATTCAACTGCGTCAGAAATTGATTGGAATCCCGATGCAACGCATCCTCCTAATGCAGAATGGTTGACTCTAGTTTATGATTATTTTTACAAGATAAATCCGAGACATCTGTCGCAAGAAACAGTCGATGCCTTGACAAAAGTGCCACTGGTTCCGGGAAGTAATGGCAAGCTTTACAAAGCGAAAATTGCTGACACTCCTTTGTTGCGCGGGGATCGAATTGAGGCGGAAACAATTGCGGCGGTAGAATATTTTGGGGCAACACTTGTCAAAGCACCGGCAAAACTTGAGGGTGCGATCGCACAATTTGCCGATCGCCACAAAAATCAGTTAGTCTATTGTATCACGGGCCCGGATATCCTAGACATAGTATATTCGCGGTGCGATCGAGGTTTGCCACCTTACAACGAACAGCATTATACATATCTGCTGAATTTCCTGGCAAGTCGAGAGCAAATAAATTACGATGAAAACAGAAAAAATAAGCTGCGCCAACTGCCAATTTATCCAACAACTTCCGGCGAAATAGTTGACCTCTACAGTGAAAATGTCTACCTTCCGGGCGACGGATATGAACCGCCAGAAATTGCAGGTAGTTTGCGCCTTTTACGCTTAGGACAAAAACGAGAATGGCTGCCACTTTTCCAACTTCTGCAAGTGCCAATACTCAACCGCGCCCGACTAATTCGTGACTGTTTGTTGCCAGAGTATGCCTCCTTTTCCCCAGAAGAACAGTTAATCGCACTAACTTGGATTAGGGATAACTTGACTAAAGCTAGCAAAGAGTTAGAAAATGCAGGAGAGAATGCTTTCGGATTCCAGGAAGAGCTTAAAAAGGCACGTCTGGTACGCTGTAGTGACAGGAGATTGAGAGCTGCCCAATTGATTTATAATCCTTTAAGTGAGGTAGTCCGAAACATTATCGGGAATGTAGCAGTGATTCCAGATATGGAATTTTACTCGCAGAATTCTGAAATTTGGCTGAAATTTTTCTCAGATTTAGGAATGAGGCAAAATCCCGATGCTGATGACATTTTAGCCTGCGTTGACAATCTCATTCAAAGGGCAAATCGAGCGGGTGCAGAGGCTGTAGCCGATAGCTGCATTGCTATTTTTAACTACATCGTTGACAACTGGGATGTGATCAAAAATATCAGACTTGCCAACAGCAACAAGACACTACCAGAAGCACTTGTAGATAAACCTTGGCTTCCTGTTGAGGGAAATCCTCAGAAGTTAAGCCAATATTTCGGTGCTGCAAAACCTGAACCTAGATTGTACCGCGCTAAAGACTTGTGTTTCATTCAAGATGCTCCTTTAGTTGCCAGCCAAAAGTTTATATTTGCACGTCCTCAGCGGGATTTACTGAAGGTAGAAATCAAAAAGGCACTGGGTTTTGAGCCTGTAGACCCAAATACCGTTATCGACTACTTTGATGTTATCATAAAACTTTGGGAAAATGACAGTTCAAATTAAATTATCCAACAATCAAAATACACAACTGCAATCAGTCGAGGCGATTTACAAGTATTTTTACGATACTTTGGTAAAAGGCGGTATTTCGGCAGATCAAAAGCGGCAAATTCAAGAGCGTTTTGCTCATCGTCAATGTCTGTGGGATGAGTCTACGGGTAAGTTTTGGCAGCCCAAACACGCTTTTTTAGATGATGTTGGTTTTTTCGGAAATCGACGCACAACAATACCTAGTTCTAATTCTCATTCCGAAGTTTATCAGTTATTAGGACAAAGGATCTCGCCCACTGTACAAGACTACTTAGACTTCCTGGCAGAACTAGCAGCAGAGTACGGCAATAATGCTTTAAATGAAGCGGATAAAAAATGCGCGATTCAGGTACTCTACCGCCTGGAATCTCAACAGTTATTACAAGGAGTCGCAGTTAACAATATACCGATTCTTACCGCTAACAACACGCTTTGTTTGGCGGAAAAAGTTTTCATCCCCGACGCGCATTGGCGCAAGGATTATATTGACCCTAACCGGATACTGCACGATAGAGTTTCTGCCAAATTTGCTAAATCGGTTGGCTGTCTTTCTTTGTTGAAAGATGCTATAGAACGCCCGAAAACAGTAAAAATTGCCCGAAATATCAAAAGCTGCGATTGGTGTCTAGAATGGCAAAATACCTTAAACTCGGCAGAATTGCGATCTGGTTTGAAGCGGTTGATTTTTCACGAGTGCGAATCGGAACCAATTTTAGATTTAATCTGGTTGACCAAAGCTCAAGTTGCAGCGGCTAGTCAAATTAATGTAGATTTATTTTTGAGCGATGAAACCTGTATTGCCACAGATATACCGGGTACTCAACACTTTGACGACTTCAATAAAACTTTTCAGATTATCAGTAGTGCTAGCAGATATATTATGCTATCGTATTTAGCAGAAAGTATTAACGCTAGGCTTGGGGAATATGCCGTTAAAAATTTGCTACCCCTCGCCAGCATTATCGATGCGGAGCCATGTAATATTCACAGTTTGCTAAACGAGTTGCGAATTAGGTCTTTACCATCGCTTGTCACCGCTACCGAGCCTGAAAATCAAGAATCTAATATTAGTAAAGCGGCGACAAATTCCAAGGGCGAGTCTTCAATTTATTGGGGCGCGTTTTGAGCGGGTTTAATATTTCACACTCTCCAGATTAGACATCGGGGAATTTTGCTAATAGTTAAACTGTACTTCTATAGGAATTACGCATAAATACTAAAGAAACCGGGTTTTTGGCAGTTTATACGGGTTTTAACGAAGTATTCTCGGAAAAACCCGGTTTCTGACCACCCGTGTGTAAGTCCTAATTTTGCGCTAATCCGGGCGGCCGGCCCATTAAACCGGTCATCAAGCGCAATGCTAAAAACCTGACTGGGGGAATTGTCCGCAAACACCACAATCCAAAGCGGCGAAATGCTACAATTGGCAGCCAAGTATTGGAAAATAATCTGTCTAGAAAATCGGTAAATCCTAACACGATTAAATTCTCTTTTTTCCGCCAGTTTTGATACCGTTTCAATACTCGCAAATCGCCGATGTCTTCGCCTTTTTGGTGCGCTTGCTGCAAGATTTGGGCGATCGCCCCAGCGTCTCGAATGCCCATATTTAATCCCTGGCCGCCGACGGGATGGCAGCAGTGGGCCGCGTCGCCAATTAGTGCTAATCTGGGCAAGCTGTTCCTCACCGTTGGGACAAGTCAGCATTGTCTGAATCAATTGCAGATAACCTTGGGCGCGGGTTTCTTCCATTGTGGGGAGTTGTCAGTAACACCGATGTTTATTTTACCATGATTGGTGGTTTGGCGGTTGACGCTCCCCCGTATCAATTTCTACCCAATCCCGAACAAGTAATCGAAATTACCCTCTCCCACAGAGTTTTTAAGCGTATTGATAATTTTCCTTGTATTATCGTGAGGCCCTTCAATATAATAAGGTTTTCCATTGCGACCGAATTTCAAGCCGATTTCGCTGGTTGATTCTCCTAAATGAGCCTTCGACTGCTCGAAATCGCGATGCGGTTCAAAGCCTAATGTTTTGGCATAGGCGATCGCACCCCAAACCAGGGCTTGTGCTTGCTCTAAACTAATCTCCTCGTACTCTTGCATAAACTGCGAGTAAGAAAGCTGAACGAATTTTTTATATTGGCTATCGTTGCAGTTACGTGGCGGGATGACATCCTTGACTCCCAAACACCAGTAGTCGATCAAATAAGAGGCTGCAACAAAACGATTGTATCCCTTGGAACGAGTCACCACCACTAAACCCAAACCGCTCGTTTCAGAGGTTTCATTCCCCAACAATACCTTCGCAAAATTTACATCCACGAGACATTGAGCAACGGGCAATAACTCTCCTTTTTCGGCGCTAGCGAGGGCTGTTTGTTCTGCATGAGATTGAAGAAAGGTACTGACTTCGGATGCTTTCAATCCTAACTTTCGGGCAATTTGTTTGGGCGTTAATTGGCGATCGCGCAGGTTGAGAATTTCTTGTTCTTGTTCGGGCTGCATAGTTTTTCTATTGCCGTCAGGGCTGGGTTCAAGCTGAGTCCATCATTGTACCGCGTTTTTGCGACCAACTTCGTAACATTGCAAAGATTGAGGAAAAAACCCGGTTTCTTTGATGGTGCCAGTGGCGAGAAACCTCGGTTAGCCCGATAGTCCGCCAGGGGTTGAAACCCCCTGTCTCATAGCAAAAGTCCTCTGAAGAGGACTAAAGAGTTTTTCATTTTTATCTCTGATTTTCAGTCGGTTTCAACCGACTTTCGCCCGACGCCAGGGGTTTCAACCCCTGGCGGTTGTGGCGACACCACTTTATTTTATACTTTTCGTAAAATGCGACTATTCAAACGCTCATATTCATCCTCTAGTAGCCACATTTTAGCAGATTGGTAATTGTCAGTGGTAAAGATAACTTTATAGTTTTGTGCCGGGTTATGGATGCAAAATTTTCCTGAAATTTCCTTGACTAACATCAGGATATAAGGAGGAGATATCAGAGTATCAGCCCAGATTTCCGCAAACTCCCACTCAGTTTCTTGCATGGTAAATTCCCCTCATATTCACCAAATTGTCTGAATAGTTGTTACTGCTTGAATTTTTGCGTCGCGGGTGACTAACGGAAGACTCAAAGATAAAGCAGTGGCGGCAATAATCCTGTCCGGCATATCTGGTACCACATCGCGGGGAATCTGACGCAGAATTTGTGCTGTGATTAAATCCAAAGGGGCGATGGCTAAACCAGTTCCCGGATCGGATAAGGCATTGATTAACTCCTCAAATGCCTCTTCGGGCAATCGATACCTTTCCACTAAATAACTTAATTCTACAACGGAAATCGCGGACACATAAATCGAATAGCCTCATGCTAATGCTGCATCCAAAGCAGTCATAGCTGTTTGTGATAATCGAGCATTCTCCCGCAAATACCAGATAATTGTATGAGTGTCGGCTACAACGGCGGTCATTAAATATCCCCTCTCGGAAAATTTCCCCACATTTCTTTTCTAGCTTCGGTAATATCTTCTTCGGTGATATCCATATCTAAATTATTCCACATTCCTTTGACGCTCTTTAGAGGTCGTTTGATAAGGTTTTTTTGCTGAAGAAATTCAGCAAAATCTAAAACTTCTTGGTGCTGATTCGGGGGCAATTCGCGCAATTTATCTAAAACTGCTTGCTCTAAATTCATTGTTTCTTTTCCTCCGTTTTGGCTGTACTTGACATAGCTTTTAATCGGCTCTGTTCAATCTTAATTATATACCAGTCATCGATGAATTGAGTTTGATGGGTGAGTAGCCAGAAACCGGGTTTTTGCGAGAGACTTCGTTACAGTGCGAAGATTCGAGAAAAAATCGGTTTCTTTGATTTTGACTAAATGCCTAATTCCGGTGGCCGGCCCATCAAGCCTGTCATCAAGCGCAAGGCTAAAAACCTCACTGGGGGAATTGTCCGCAAACACCACAATCCAAAGCGGCGAAATGCTACAATTGGCAGCCAAGTATTAGAAAATAATCTGTCTAGAAAATCGGTAAATCCTAACACGATTAAATTCTCTTTTTTGCGCCAGTTGTGATACCGTTTCAATACTCGCAAATCGCCGATATCTTCGCCTTTTTGGTGCGCTTGTTGCAAGATTTGGGCGATCGCCCCAGCGTCTCGAATACCCATATTTAATCCCTGGCCGCCGACGGGATGGCAGCAGTGGGCCGCGTCGCCAATTAGTGCTAATCTGGGCAAAACGTAGCGATCGCTCTGCATTAACTGCACCGGAAACAAAAAGCGATCGCTCTCCAATTCCAAACGCCCCAAAAGCCCGCCCGTGCGCTGTTCCAACAAAGTCAAAAACTCTGTTTCATCCATTTGTTGCAAAGCTTTTGCTTCCGCGTGGGGTGCTGTCCAAACTACTTGACAACGGTTCCCAGGTAATGGTAAAACTCCCATCGGGCCGCTCGGCCAAAAGCGCTCAAAAGCGATATCATTGTGCGGTTTTTCTGCTTTAATAGTGATAGCAACGCAGGATTGCCAGTATTTCCAGCCGCGAGTGCTGATGTTGGCTTCGGTGCGGATGCGCGATCGCGAACCGTCGGCGGCGACTAATAATTTGGTGCGAATTGTCCGAGTTTCGCCGTTTTGTTTGACTTCTATTTCCGCGCAATCGGTTAAATATTTTACCTCGACAACTTCCGCCGGACAAACCCAACTAAAATTCGGGTTTTTTGCCAAAGATTCTTGCAAAGCTGACAGCATGACTCGGTGCTCGCCAACGTAACCTAAAGCTGTTTTTGGTACAGGCAATTTGCCAGTATTTCCCAAATCCGGGCGGTGGAATTCCACGACGCCGGGATAGTCGCCGTCGCAGAGGCTAATTTGCTCGAAGGTGGTGATTTGCGGCAAGATTTGCTGCCACACGCCGATACCTTCTAAGATCATTCCTGATAGCAGGGTAATTGCATAGGCTTGTTTTTTGGCTGCGGCGACTGCGGGGAGTTGGGTTTCAATTATTGCTATTTTTAAGCCGGAATCTTTTAAGGCGCTGGCTAAGGTGGCCCCGACTATGCCGCCTCCGACGATGGCTATGTCAAAGTCGAGTGTATGTGTTTGCGTCGAGGCTATTGTGGGAGAAAGTTGGTTTACAGGCATTTTCAAGGGATTTATTTAAGTGAATAATCATATTTACTATTTTATTGTAAAGAATTATTGCGGTTTTGGGCGATCTTGAGGCAGAGCTTATGTCATATCAATTCTGGCTGTGCCGGAATGATATCAAATCCCATCGCACATTTCTCTCAAATTCGATCGCCCATCAACCCAAAAATCCCATCGGCCATCAACCCAAAAACCCCGGCGGTTGAAACCGCGTCTACACAGACAAAACC
This sequence comes from Microcoleus sp. B4-C1, assembly GCF_036705285.1. NCBI lineage: Bacteria > Bacillati > Cyanobacteriota > Cyanophyceae > Oscillatoriales > Microcoleaceae > Microcoleus > Microcoleus sp. B4-C1. The sequence goes on from NZ_JAUBUC010000081.1 coordinate 20,584, forward strand.
CGCCTCCGCGGGTTGAAGAGTCGTAGCGTAGCGGGGCGTAAGCCATCGCACATTTATCTCAAATTCGATATTTCTTCGTCCGCGGAGGCGGACATCGTTTGTGTAGACGCGGTTTCCAACCGCCCGGTTATATCAAATCCGCTAGCTTCGGAATGATATAATTGTAGGGAAACGGCACTGCCGTTTCCTGATTTCGGGTAATATTAATTCCGATGCCACCGATCGCAACTAACAATTAACTACCAACTGCTGCTAATTGATTATTTCCTGTGACTAGAGGCGATACTTCCTGGCGAATGGGAATCTCGATGACAAACTCTGCACCTTCCCCAGGCGTGGAAATACACCGCAATTTGCCTCGGTGTTTTTCAACTATAATCTGATAGCTGATTGACAGTCCCAAGCCTGTGCCTTTGCCGACTGGTTTAGTAGTAAAAAATGGGTCGAACAACTTGCCAATAACTTCTTGATTGATTCCCATCCCGTTGTCGGCAATCCGAATTGTTACTGTCTCGGAATTCGCACTTGTGCTAATCCGAATTCGGTTGTGGCGAGCATATATTTCTTTTGAAGAATGAGTGCTGTTGTACTCTTCGAGGGCGTCGATCGCATTTACTAAAAGATTCATAAATACTTGATTGAGCTGACCTACATAGCACTCTACTTTTGGAAAATTGCTGTATTCTTTGATAATCTCAATAGCGGGACGAAGTACATTAGCTTTGATCCGGTGCTGCAAAATTAGCAAAGTGCTTTCGATTCCTTCGTGAATATCTACTCGCTTCATCTGCGATTCGTCGAGTCGGGAAAAGTTGCGTAAGGATACAACTAAGTCGCGGATGCGATCGGCTCCAACTTTCATTGATTCCAAAATCTTCGTAAAGTCTTCCATTAAGTAATCAACTTCAATATCTTCGGCTGCTTCTACAATTTCTGGGACGGGATTTGGGTATTTTTCTTGGTAAAGGTGGAGCAAACCGAGCAAGTCTGTGGTGTATTGGCTGGCGTGGGTGATGTTGCCGTAGATGAAGTTAATGGGATTGTTAATTTCGTGGGCGACTCCGGCGACTAGCTGGCCGAGAGAAGAGATTTTTTCGGTTTGGATTAGTTGAGTTTGAGCTTGGTGCAACTCTTGGACAGCTTTTTCGAGCTCGGTTGCTTGCGATCGATACTGTCCCTCGGACTGCTTGAGTGCTTCCAAAACTTGGACTCGATCGCTAATGTCGGTGTGAGTGCCCACCCACTCGCGAATGCTGCCGTCGGCTGCCAAAAGGGGAACGCCCCGCACCCAGAAGTGTCTGTAGCTGCCGTCGGCGGCCCGCAAGCGGTGCTCCACTTCGTAGAGACTTTTTGTTTCTATGGCCCGCATCCAAGCTTGTATTGTGCGATCGCGGTCTTCTGGGTGCACTGCTTCTATCGAGTTGTCCTTCTCTTTCAAACTCATGCCCGTATAAGCTATCCAATCAGGCTGAGGCTTGTCGAAGATTCCGCTAGCGTTGGTCGTCCAAACCATCTGTGCGGTTGCCATTGCCAGCGATCGATATCTTTCCTCGCTCAGACGCACAGCTTCTTCGGCTTGGCGGCTGGCTGTCACGTCGCGCAAAATAGCTGTGAATATGATTTCGCCTGCCACTTCGAGTTGGGAAATAGAAGCTTCGGCGGGAAATTCCGTACCATCTCGGCGGCGGGCGAAAATTTCTTTGCGGTGGCCCATTGTTCGGGCTTGTTGAACGTCGCCGAAATTGCTGACGAGGAGACTGTGAAGGGTGGCACAAGCTTCGGGCAACAGCAGGCTCAGGGATTGCCCGATCGCCTCCGCAGCCGTCCAGCCAAAAATCCGTTCTGCACCTTGGTTGAACAGGATAATTTTTTGCTCAGCATCCACCGAAATAATCGCGTCGTCGGCAATTTCTACAATGCCAGCGAAACGAGCTTGAGACAGTTGCAGCGCTTGTTCAGCTTGTTTGCGATCGCTGATGTCGCGGGCGATCGTCGAAATGTATGCGAGTTTGCCGCCCGGTGCGGAGTGGGAGATGAGGACTTGGCTGACGGGAAGTTCGAGTCCCGATGCTGACACGAAGGCTGTTTCTCCACTCCAAAAGCCCTCGGAAACAGCGGTGGCGATCGCTTGTTTCAAAGTGCTGCGGGCTGAGGCTGCCGTGAATTCTGCAACTTTTCGCTTGGATATCTCTTCGTTTTCGCCGATACCCACCATTTTTCTGCCGGCTTTGTTAATGTAAATGGCGCGTCCTTCGAGGTTGTAGATACCTACAAAATCCGGGGTTGCTTCCAGAATTGCTGCTAAACTTCTGTTAGCGATTTCGGCTTGTTTGCTCTCAGTAATATCCCGCGCGATGCTAACTATACCGCTGATCTTTCCTAAGCCGTCCCGGTAAGCACTTTTTGTAGAAAGAAATATCCTCAAATTTCCTTTGACGGGCAGCTCTTCTTCGATCGCTTCCGTTGTTCCCGCTGCCATAATTGGGCGATCGGTTTTTATAATATTTTCCGCAATTTCCGGCGGAAACAACTCGCTGTCATCTCTGCCGATAATGTCGTCTACAGACTGGCCAATTATACTGGCTCCCGCAGCATTAAGCATTAGATAACGGCCCTGAATATCTTTGACAAATAGGGCTGCGGGCGTACTGTTGATTACTGTCATCAACAGATTGTAGTTTTTTTGAAGCGCCTGCTTTGTTGTTTGAGAGTCGAAAATTTGCTGTTGCAATTGCTCGTTGGTTATTTGCAGTTGGATAGTCCGTTTCTCAACTTGATTTTCTAAGTCTAATTTAGCTTTTCTCAGTCCCAGTTCCGCTCGATAGCGTTTCCGGTCTGCGCTGCAGAGAGTTTTGGCATTCTGCCAAATCAGAACTGTAAAAATAATCACGTTCAATACGCTTAACAGCGATATCCCTACCTCCGGCGTGTAGGCTTGTAACCGATCTCCCAATAGGATGAAATAACCGACTAAAGGTGGGATAATGATTGCCCGTGGCAACAAGCGCCGCGCCATGATGCCGCCCGCGCGATCGCTCGTCATTACTGCTATCAATCCTCGATCGGGACTGGCAAATAAAATGCCGCAGCTCAGCAACATAAATGCTGCGGAGGTGTGCAAAGCCATCCCTGTATTATTGCCAATTTGGTAAAATAAAGCTTTGTCGTAGAAATAGCCTATCAAACCCGTAAATGCAATTAAAAATGCACAACAGCTTAAAATTTGAATCCGCAGGTATTTAGGCCGACGTTCTGACAGCAGCAGCAGCGCTGTTCCCAGCAATAAAAAAGCACCAGCAGTATTCGGTGCCATGCGTCCTGGTGTTCCGGTAATTGTCAATGTGTAACTTTCTTTAAATAGCAGTTGGTCGATGCCTAAGTCTAAATTAAAGCTATATTGAAGTAGGGTTAATAGGCTAATTAATATAATTAAAAATGAGGATAATAAAATCAATTTTTTGTAATTTTTTTGAGGCTTTCTTGCTGTTAATTTGGTGCGCCCTATCTGTTGGATGAATAGAGAAAACCCGCCCAAAATAAAGCATACCGCAGTATTGGCTTTCATGGTAACGAGTCCGGGCAGAATGCTTTTTAAGAGTTGCACATCGAATATCCAACCCAAAATGACTGTACAGCCGATCGCCATTACTGCAATACTCGCTTTTTTGCAAAAAGACTCGACTGCAGCCATTCGGGTTGAGGGCGTTTGCCGTTGTTGCGATCGTTCAAAAACTTCCAATTTCTCGCTCCCTCTAATTATTTGGTTTCTACGTATCAAAGGTAACAATAAACACTCTAGTGATATTGTTGCCTTAGATACAAAGCTGCTGAAGATTTGCTCAAAGCTGCTAAGCATAAAATATGAATTATTTTACCTAACTTTAGATAGAGCGTCAAATGAAGGTGGAAGGCTCTTATGTAGAAGGCATTTGGGAGAATTGACTAATATTTGTATGTGTAAATTTTAATAAAAAATTCCTTGTTCCTGGTTCGTTGTCCCTTCGATTTCGGAAATTGGCGCCCGATTCATCGGCAAGACGGAGTGTTTTTACTCAGTACATCGAGGGATAATGGTAGCGGATGAATCACTCTGCAACAAGATCACTGGCATTGTCAATCGGCTGCTGTGGCTGTGGGAAATGCGATCGGCATAACAGATAAGACTCGGCGGTTGAAAACCGCTACTACATAAACTTTCGTCCCAGCAGAGAGGGACTAACCTGTGGAGCATTTAAACCACTAACGAAACCTGTAGGGTGCGTCGGCTCGATCGCTTCCACCGGCAAGGGAAACGCGGAGGCCCGTGGCACCATATAATACTATTTTAAACGCTCCACAGCTTAACTGTTAACTGTTAATTCTTAATCTTGTTCACATAACCCCACAAACTGTAATCGCGACTCAGCCACCCCCGGAAAAAAGCCATTTGAGTGGGATCTTCTTGCACCCGTTTGTAGCGGTAAATAATCCGTTCGTTAATCATTTGCAACGCGGTATTTCTATTATTCGCTCCTTTTAGCGCTTCCTTGGTGCGGGCATCAAAAACTCCCGTTTGCGGCAATCCTAATGCTTGCTGAAGAAAGGTAATAGAGTTATTAATACCGAAATTAACGGCAGTGTCAAACATGACGATCGCCAAAGCCGGCTGCATCGTGCCCGAGAGGCTCGAATCCCAGTAATATTTATAAATTTCTAGGAGCTCTGCTTCCGACATCTGCGTCACGTCGAGGGGCGGAAGCCCACGACTGTAGCGGTAGGCGTTGTATTCCGTTTGCAAAACGCCCCGATAAGTTCTGCCGCCCTTATCGGCTGGGTGATTGCTGAATCCGCCCTCAAAATATAGGGTGAAATAAAGAGCAGTTTGAAATAATTTCTGCCGAAAGCTGGCTGTCTGCTGCTGCTGGGCGAAAGTCTTTTGGGCAAAGGGTAAGGGGATTGCTAAGGTTAACAAGAGTATCCCCAGCAGGAGGTTTGGTTTCCACTTGATGTTATGTTGGCGCTGTGTCGCTTGCTTGTCGCTCATAAATTCTCTGTGACGATCGCCCGTAGTTCCGCTAAAACTGCTACTCTGCAAAATAATATAGATTCAACCTTTAACTTGATAGCACAGATAGGCCGCCAAATGAATTCCGATTTTAGCAACCAATCCGAAACACCCCAATTTGAAGATGCTGCATCCCTGACAGTCGCTGCAGAAACCTATTACTCTCAAGGCAATTTAGCAGCAGCCGTCGCTGCTTGTCGCCGAGCTCTGGAATTGCAACCGGATTGGGCGGCGGCTTACGTGACAATGGGCAATGTGCAGCAAGCAAGCGGCCAAATTGAGGAAGCGATGCGGTTTTATTCCGAGGCGATCGCTCTGAATCCCGATTTTGCTGAGGCTTATGCTAATTTGGGCAGTATGCTCTACAAACAAGGACATTTGGTGGAGGCGGTTGTCAATTACGAAAAGGCGATCGAACTTAAACCAAATTTGGCTGCTGCTTACTGGAATTTGGCAGGGGCACTGAAGCAGCAGGGGCAGCAGGATGCAGCGGTAGCCTACGAGCAAAAAGCTCTCGAACTCAATCCCCACCTTGCTCAGGTAGATTTTCACTTAAATTTAGGAGATAAATTAGCGCGGCAAGGGAAGTTAGATGAGGCGGTGGCTGCATGGAAGCAGGCGATCGCATTTAAACCCGATTTAGCCGAAGCATACTGTCAAATTGGCCAAGTTTTGCGCCACCAGGGCAAATTTAAAGAGGCAATACCCAACCTTCAAAAAGCTCTAGAAATTAAACCGGATTTTATTTCTGCTCACCAACATTTGTGCGGCATCCTCAGAGATACTAGCGATTTAGCTGCCGCGCGGCAAGCCGTGCACCACTACAGCCAAATGTGTGCCGAAACCGATCCAATTATGACCGCTATTTACTTCATCAGCACCTATCAAGTGTCGGGATTAAATCAAATTGCGAGCGATCGATTTTTAGAGCTAGAGTCATACTTGCAGCACAACTTAGAAACCGCTAGCCCGGTGGAAATTAAATCGCTTTATGCAAACTTGTTATTCAGCACACCCTATTTGCGAGATGACTTGACAGCCAACTCAAAACTTTACAGATTAATTGCCCAAAAGTATATCTACCAATGTATTAAACCTAATTTTTCTCAACCCGCAAATTACAGTTTCAAACCAACGGTTCCATCCAGCCAGTTAAAAATCGGCTTTTTGTCCAATCACTTTAGCCGCCATTCTGTAGGTTGGTGCAGCGCTGACATCATTCGCGAATTGTCCGACATCACACCCAATGTGTATTTGTACGCTTCCGAAAGAATTGTTCCTGACGATCGCACTCAGCAATTTGAAAGTTTTGGCAAACTGACTTTTCCCACAACCTACCCGAACGGAATTGCAAACTCTGCCGAAATTATCGACCAAATTCAGCAAGATGAATTGGACGTTTTAGTTGATTTAGATTCTCTCAGCGTACCAGTGCACGCTGATATTCTCTACCAAAAACCCGCACCAGTTTGTGTTTCTTGGCTGGGATTTGACGCCCCTTACATATCGCCGGAAAATTACTTTCTTACAGACAGGCACTCGCACCCTGCAGACAGGGAAAAATATTATGACGAGCAGCTAATTAGGATGCCTGATTCCTTTGTAGCGGTGTCCGGTTTTCAGAGATATGGAGTCGATCCGGTTGCATTGAGAAGGTCGCATCGGATCGGTTTGGATCAGATAGTTTACCTGTGCGTCAGTCCCGGCAGAAAATTTAATCGCGACTTGGTAAAAGCACAAATTGCGATTCTCAAAGAAGTGCCGAACAGTATCTTAATTCACAAAGCTTTAGGCGATGCTGCGGTGTTTGAGGCTGCATATCACCAAGCTTGCGAAGCTGAGAAAGTGAGCAAGCACCGAATTAAGTTTTTGCCGAGGTTTGCTACTGAGGAAGAACACAGAATTATCTATTTGCTGGCAGATGTGTTGTTAGATTCTTATCCTTACAACGGAGGAACTCAAACTTTAGAGGCTTTGTGGTCTAATTTGCCGGTGGTGACTCGCACAGGAGAGCAATTTTTGTCGAGAATGGGTTATTCGTTTTTGCAGACTTTGGGAATTGAAACAGGTGTGGCTTTGTCTTGGTCGGAATATGTGGAAGTGGGTGTAAAATTGGGCAAAGATCGTGAATTGAGAAATGCAATTAAATCACAGTTGGTGAAATCTAAAGATCCAGCCAATTTGTCGCCGCTGTGGAATCCGAAAAAGTTTGCGGGTGATATGTATGCGGTCTTGGAAAAATTATGTAAAATAGGATAACGCGCTAATTATAGGATAAGGTGCGTCAGGCCAAACAATCCGCAATGTGAGAAAACATCATAAGGAATGAGAATTAAATAACTTCCACAAGTTTGTGGGATGGGCGTCCCGCCCGTC
>NZ_JAUBUC010000082.1:0-27698 GCF_036705285.1 Microcoleus sp. B4-C1
GGCGGGTTCGCCAACAGCCTTAAAGCTTGCAAATAGGTTCTATAAACCCGCCCGACCCCACGAAAAATCCTCTTATTTATATTGCTGCAAGATGTCAGGTTAAATAATTCTCATTCATCACCACTAAAGTCCTCACTACAAACCGATAAAGTTTGTAGTGAGGACTTTAGTCCTCAAACTAAGATGCTACTAAGCCGCAGCCAAATTTGCAGCTGCAAACTCCCAGTTAGCCAAATTATCCAAGAAATTAGTAATGTAGTCGGGACGGCGGTTTTGGAAATCCAAATAATAAGCGTGTTCCCACACATCCAAAGTCAGCAACGGAGTTTGGCCGTGTGCTACCGGGGTGTCAGCGTTAGCAGTTTTGGTAACTTTCAAAGTGCCGTTGTCCAAAACCAGCCAAGCCCAGCCGCTACCGAACTGAGTTGTCGCAGCAGTCTTGAATTCTTCTTTGAATTTGTCGAAGCTGCCGAAGTCGGCGTTGATTTTCTCAGCTAAAGCTCCTGTCGGAGTGCCACCGCCGCCCGGTGCGAGGGAATTCCAGAAAAAATTGTGGTTCCAAACTTGACCTGCATTGTTGAAAATGCCGGCTTTGGATGGGTCTTTAGCAGATTCCTTGACAATTTCTTCAAGGGATTTGCTCGCCATTTCAGTTCCTTCAATCAGTTTATTCAGATTGGTCACGTAAGCAGCGTGGTGCTTGTCGTGGTGGAACGAAAAAGTGTTGGCCGACATATGAGCTGGCTCTAGGGCGTCAGCGGCGAAGGGTAACGGTGCAAGTTCAAATGCCATTGTGTTCAATCCTCTCTGGATTACTTTTGGTTTTTGGGCTAACTTTCCGGCTTTTGTATGATTAAAGCCGAGAGTCCCTAGCTTGAGTTTATCAAGCTGTGGTAAATAATTCTTTACAATTTTCATATTTTATAGCAGTTGGGGCATTTCAGCATTCAGACTTGTATTTTTTAGATATCAAAGCTACTTATTGCAGGCTTCACATAGCATAAACTATCACTAAATGTCAAGCCACCTGGGTGGCAAATAAAAGTGTGTGTGAAATTGTCAACCAATCGAAATTTTATGAGACTGATAAAGAGATTAAACCTGTAAATTGCCATAGATTAACCTAAGTTCAATTAAGCTGTAAGAAAGCCAAACAAGTTGCAGCATATGTCAATGGAAAAGCGTTTAAACAACTCGTCGAGTAACCCCCCTCAATGGTTGAATTTGCAATTAATCGTCACCGGTCTGGAAACAGTCCAAGACTTAATTGTAATTTCCCTATGTATTGGTTTGTTTTGTTTCATGGTGCTAGAACTGCGAGAAATGTTCTTCTCGCTGCTACCTCCTTTGAATTTCCAGGAAGTCACGGCAGATATTTTATTTCTATTAGTTTTAGTGGAATTATTTCGGCTGCTAATTATTTACTTGCAAGAAAAAAGAGTTTCGATCGGCGTAGCTGTGGAAGTTTGTATTGTATCAGTTTTGCGAGAAGTGATAGTGCGGGGAGTGCTGGAAACTCCCTCGGTTCAAATATTATCAACAGGCGCATTTTTGCTGGTTTTGGCAGTGTTGTTGGTAGTCCGAGTTTGGTTGCCGCCAACCTTCGAGGGAATTGACCCGGAACGTCGCATGGCTAGCAGAAAGAAAAATTTTTCAGACAATGAATCTTCTGTCGCATCTGTTGCAGTCAATAGCAAGTTTAATTCTCATTGAATATGTCATGACAGGCGATTTTAGATTTTAGATTTTAGATTTAGTCTTTTATCGCTTGTCACGTTACAGCTATCATTTCCGGTAAAACTGAGATTTTGCACCATTGTCAAGAACGGGATCTGGGGCCCGTTCCACAAAGAGTAGATTTTCTTGTGGGGAGTAGGGGTTGGGCAGGAGAATCCACCCAAAAAAGAATTATTGAGAATGGTGCAAGATGTGAGTTCAAATCAACCTGATAACGTTGGCAGTGAAGACTACATTCCTCTGTATTTTCAGAGGAATGTAGTCTTCACTACCAAGACAAGGTTCATCAGTCATTCCCAATTATTCAAATCTAACATCTAAAATCTAAAATCTAAAATGGTATTACCCGTTAGCCTGCAATTCCTGCAACCGGGCAAACACTTCTTTAGAGTGAATCGCCGGATTAATCTTCACAAAAGTTTCACGTAAAACGCCTTCAGGGTCAATAATAAAACTGTGTCGCGCGGAGATAAAACTCATCCAAGAACCGTAAGCTTTACTCACTTTACCGTCGGTATCAGCTAACAGTGGAAACTTCAAACCTTCCGAATCGCAAAATTCCGCGTGGGAGTTGACATCATCAGCGCTAATACCGATAATTTGAGTATTTTTTGCCAAGTATTTCGGCAAGTCTTCCTGAAATCGACGCGCTTCGATCGTACATCCCGAAGTAAAGTCTTTCGGATAAAAATAGACTACCAGCCACTTACCGCGATAATCGGACAGGGACACTTGTCCGTCGCCGCTGTTTGTCGGCAAACTAAAATCCGGCGCTGGTTGATTCACCGTCGGAAGCTTGCCACCGAGGGCAAATGCAGGTGTGGCAAAATTGAAACTTAGAAAAACTAGACAAATTGCCAATAAAGTGGTAAAAAACTTGCGACGGGACATCATAAATTTTAGAAGTAGAACTGTACTTAAGACAAGTTTACAGTTTTCTGATTAAATGGGTAAGGGCAATTCGCGGATTGCTTCTAAAACCCAAATATCACTCACTCCAATAGCAATTTACCCATGAGCGCTGCACTCCCGTTAACAGGCAAAGCTATAGTAGTCCAGATAATTAACGGTCAACCCGTTACGATCGAAGTCGATGGCACTAATGCCCCTATTACCGCTGGCAATTTTGTTGACTTAGTTGAACGAGGCATTTACGACGGGGTGATGTTTCACCGAGTTGTGCGCCAGCCAGAGCCTTTTGTAGTGCAAGGAGGCGATCCGCGCAGCAGAGATACTACAATTCCAGCGAGTCAATTGGGAACGGGTAGTTTTATTGACCCTGATACCAATCAGGCGCGTTTTATTCCTTTGGAAATTAAGCCGCAAGGAGCCGCGCAACCCGTTTACAGCCAAGTTGTAACCCAGACGCCGCAGTTACAGCATAATCGAGGGGCTGTGGCAATGGCTCGTTCTAATGCTTTGGATTCGGCTTCTTCGCAGTTTTATTTTGCTTTGGATGATTTGCCATTTTTGGATGGTAATTATGCTGTTTTTGGTAACGTTATTCAAGGTTTTGAAACGGTGAATGCGGTGCAGCAGGGCGATCGCATTTCAACTGCAAAAGTCGTTCAAGGAATCGTTCCCAGCCGGGTTTCTAGCATAGTTAGCGATGTTAATGCGCTCAACGCTTTAATCAATAGTACCAATTTCGTAAATCTATCTTTGGGATCGCTCAGATTGCCAAACACCCCCAACAACTATCAAGTCACTCCCCAAGACTCTCAGCAAAATCCCAGCGGTGTACTCGGAGGTAGCGCAAACGATCGCATCATCGGTTCACCGACTGATGATGCAATTAACGGCAGCCAAGGCAACGATACTATCACGGGCGAAGCGGGTGACGACTTTCTTAGAGGCGGCAAAGGTAACGACTCCATTAGCGGAGGTGTGGGCGACGATATTATCAACGGAAATCTCGGCGACGATATTATCAATGCCGATGCTGGTAACGACTTTTTGCGAGGCGGCAGAGGAAACGATGTTTTAATCGGTGGCGATGGTAACGATTTTTTGATTGGCGATACTGGCACCGATACTCTCACTGGTGGTGGCGGTACTGATACGTTTGTTCTGGTTACGGGTGAAAATCTGGAGTTGGATGGGTCGAGCGATATAATTATTGATTTTAGGCCGGGAGATGGCGATCGTATTGGCTTAACCAGCCCTTTATCCAACACCTCATTCACCCAATCAGGCAGCAACACACTCATTCAATTTGGAGGAGTTACTTTGGCTGTGGTTCAAAATGCCACCCCCGCAGCCGTTCAAAATGCTGCTTTTGCAATTAACTCTCTTAGTCCTTTCGTTGTGGATAACTTGCCCCCCGGAGACGCCGCCTTGAGAGTTGGCTAACTTTAACAAGACTCACGCCCTAATTATAGGTGTAGGGTGCTCTTCGGTGCACCTTACCTGATTATCAATTCCCAATTTCCAAATTCAACTAATACCATAGCTGACTAATTTTAGAAACCGCATCTTGATAAGAATCCATTCTCCCCTGCTGCTTAAAAAGCCCTGCCGCTTTCTGAAAATCCTCAAATGCTCCCTGAACCTCTCTCAATTTATATCTAATCACTCCTCGGTTAAAGTAAGCTTTAGCAAAATCGTTATTGAGGCGAATTGCTGACTCAAAATCAGCTAGTGCTGCTAGGGAATTCTCCATTTGCAGGCGGATAGCACCTCGGTCAAAGTAAGATTGAGCTAGATTAGGGTTGAGCAGGAGTGCCGAGTTGTAATCTGCGATCGCCGCAGTATAATGTTTTAAACGAGTCAGCATAAACCCCCGATTGCTGTAATACTTGGCTCGGTAAGGATTGAGTTCGATGGCTGTAGTTAAATCTTCGATCGCCGATTGCTTATAGCCTAATTTGTAGCGGGCCACACCGCGATCGTTGTAAGCTGACGCGAATTGCGGATTAATGTTAATTGTGGCAGTAAAATTTTTAATAGCGCCGTCCAAGTTTTGTTGTTCGAGATTTTTTAAACCCTGAGTGTAAAACTTTTTGGTACTAACTTTTAAATTTGCCTCTTGTCGGGATTCAGCTTGCTCCCCCGAAAATACTTTGCCTGCAATATTAGTGAATCCCAAAGATTCGATCGAATTGAAAATAGTTGTGACAACTAATTGGCTTGGGAGAAGGGGGATAGTAGGCATGGGAGAAGTGGTGTTCAACTGTATGCTGTCATTTTCCTCCATACTTCAGCTACTGACAGTGATATCCGTAGTCTCAGGAACGTGATAAGTTTGATGAGATTTGGTGATGCTGGGGCATTGACTTGTGTGATGAAAGTTCGGCTTAGTTAGTGATGCCGATCGCACTTCAGAACAAATGCGTCTAGAACCCTTTAAATATAAGGTTTTCAAGCTAGATTGGCGGTTTCTTTCTTCCCATATTGAGCAGTTTCTACCGGGATTATTGGCAGGTATGCCCCTGGGAGAGCGATCGCAACTGTCGGCAGCAAGTATTACTTTGTAGCGATATTCGATCGGGATTTGTCCATCGGACACGGCCATCTTAAACCCGGTTTTTACTCACGCCCCGAGCACCATTCTCGCTTAACAGGCCCGACAGCCTGTTCCACAAATTACTAATATTTTTGAGTAATATTGCTGAGGAAAGTTGCCGATTATTTGCTATGCTTTGATTAGACATCAATAATTTATGGCACAAATTAGTGTCAATGAAAAAAGTTATGAGGTTGAAAATTTTCTTCGCTGCATTGTTGGCGATCGTCCTGTTCACTCTCTACTTAACTCCTCCTGTGATGGCAGCGAATGGGGAGGATTTGAGTCACCTATTAAAGGATAATTGGTGCGTCAGCTTTCTGTGGAAGCAATGCGATTTGAGCGCTGTCGATTTGCGGGGCGCTAATCTCCAAGAAGCCAATTTGAGCGGCGCTAATTTGTCCGGCGCTAATTTGTCCGGTGCTAACTTAAAAAATGCGGATCTTTCTGGCGCAGACCTCACCGGCGCTAATTTAGCAAATGCTGATATTCTAGGCACGGATCTCAGTCGAGCCAATTTGACAGAAGCTAATTTCAACGGTACCAAGTTGTGGGATGCTAATCTGACTTTGGCAAATCTGAGCCGCGCCAATTTACAAGATGCTAATGTCTTAGATTCTCGACTTTGGGGAAGCAATCTTACCCAAGCTAACTTAACGGATGCGACGCTGCACGGTGCTGACTTGCAATATGCTAATTTGGCAGACACTAATTTAACAGGTGCTGACTTGCACAGCTTCTTTTTCCGAGGTTCCAAACAAGTCACAAATTTGAGCAATGCTAATTTAGAAGGCGCTACTTTAACGGGAGCAAATCTCAGAGGTGCGGTGCTGGCAGGGGCAATAATGCCGGACGGGTCTATTAATGAAGAAAGTGGCTTTAATTTACAGTAGAGTAAAATTAAAGTCTGCTTGAATAATTTCAACAACAGGCTTTCGGGCTGATTTCGCATTATCGGGTGTAGCTGCGCCCATTGCCAACAGCTTGTTGAGGATGCTGTCAATCGATTTTAGATTTTAGATTTTAGATTTTAGATTGAAGCCTTGACCCCACGGATAGATTCGGGGGGCAAGTTTCATCGGATACAGGTTTTTATTTCTCCCTCCTGAGTCTCCGAAGGAATGAATCACGTGGCGGGTATCCTGGATGCTTGCGGTCAAGATATCAATTTAAACCAGGGTGCGATCGACCTTTTAACTCCCAACCAGTAAATCTCGCTAAAATCTTAAATCTCAAACCGAACCTGCGCGCATCTGTTACAATTTTCAACAAAGCCAGAACAGCCCCGAACCTGAAGTCGCCTGCCTAGGGATACCAGCCCCCGACAGGAGTCGTGAATAACAAAAATATTAGATATTTAGTTTAAACTCCCAAATTCATCTGTAGAGTCTCTCTAAAATCTAAAATCGATGGGCTGTGGACTCAATCTAAAATTTAAAATCTAAAATCTAAAATCTAAAATCTAAAATCGACTGATGGAAACCCTGCAAACTCAACTTTACGAACTCGCACAATTTGCTAATAACTTAGTAAATACTCAACTGACAAACCTCAGTTTAGTCAGCGTCGGAGTCATCTTTCTGGCAGGGTTGCTAACGAGCTTAACGCCCTGTATGCTTTCAATGTTGCCGATCACGATCGGCTACATCGGTGGATACGAAGCAAAAAGTCGCCTGCAAGCCGCCGCCCAGTCGGCGTGGTTTTCCCTGGGATTAGCCACCACCCTTGCGGGTTTAGGTATTGTAGCATCATTTGCCGGACAAGTTTACGGCAAAATTGGCCTGGGTTTGCCAATTCTTGTCAGCATTATTGCTATTCTAATGGGGCTGAATTTACTCGAAGCTTTACCCTTACAAATGCCGTCTTTCGACGCTGTGGGGTGGGTGCCGAAAGATTTGCCGGCGGGTGTGCGATCGTACTTATTGGGCTTAACTTTTGGTTTAGTAGCCTCTCCCTGCAGCACTCCGGTTTTAGCTACACTCTTAGCTTGGGTTTCCAAAACGGGAGATACAGTTTTAGGTGGTGTGTTACTGCTGTTTTACGCTGCTGGCTACGTCGCTCCGCTAATAATAGCAGGTACTTTCACTGCTAGCATAAAAAAGCTGTTAGAATTACGTCGGTGGTCGAGTTGGATTACGCCTGTTAGTGGCGTTTTGCTAGTAGGATTTGGCGTTTTCTCTCTGCTTTCCCGCATCCTTCCCGCGTAAGTTTCGTTGTAAGGACTTCAGCCCTTATTGAAAGATATAGCAATCACTACGGAATGCGTGAATTAAGTTTTTTTAACGAACCGCGAAGACGCGTTAGGCGAAGCCGCGCGTAAGCGCTAGAACACGAAGGAAGAAAGAAAGAAAAGAGAAAGAATTCAAAATTGATTGAGACTTTTTCAATAAACATAATAATATTTTGTTCATCTTTTGTTTTTCCCTCTTTTTTCTTCCTTCTCCCTTGTGCCATCCGTTACATCCGTTACACAATCCGTTGCCGAACTTGCTGACATCCGTTACATCCCTTACAAAATCCGTTGCCGAACTTTCTTCATAATTACCAATGACATCAAAAGAAGTATTTCTATCAAAACTCTCAAACTGGGCGACTGCCCCTCAAAAGTTTTTCAAGCGAGAAATCTTGCCGGTGCTCGCAGATTTGCGGTTGGCAATTATCTTGCTGCTGACGATCGCATTTTTCAGCATTTCCGGCACTGTTATCGAACAAGGCCAATCAGTACCTTTTTACCAATCTAACTATCCAGAACACCCTGCTTTGTTCGGCTTCCTAACTTGGAAAGTTGTGCTAATTGCAGGACTTGACCACGTATACCGCACTTGGTGGTTTTTGTCAATCCTAATTTTGTTTGGCAGCAGCTTAACAGCTTGTACATTTACCCGACAATTTCCCGCATTAAAAGCCGCCCGTCGCTGGAAATTTTATGAAGAACCAAAGCAGTTTGAAAAATTAGCTCTCAGTGCGGAATTAGAAACAGTTGCTTTAACTTCGTTAGAACCACTTTTGCAGCAAAAAAACTACCGCATATTTCGAGAAGGCGAAAAAGTTTATGCCCGCAAGGGAATAATTGGCAAAATCGGCCCGATTATTGTTCACGCCAGTATGCTAATTATTTTAGCTGGGTCGATATGGGGCGCAATGACGGGATTTCTAGGTCAAGAAATGGTTGCCAGCGGCGAAACATTTCAGGTGCAGAATATCTTGGATGCGGGGCCTTGGGCGGGGCCGCAAATACCGAAGGATTGGTCGATGCGAGTTAATCGGTTCTGGATTGATTATAGTCCGAGCGGTGCGATCGACCAATTTTACTCTGACCTGTCAGTTTTGGACAAGACAGGCCAAGAGGTCGATCGTAAAACTATTCACGTTAACGAGCCCCTAAGATATCGGGGAGTCACATTTTATCAAGCAGATTGGGCAATAGCCGCCGTGCGAGTTCGCCTCAACAAAAGCCCGGTTTTACAATTGCCAATGGCTCAGTTAGACACTCAAGGTAAAGGCCGAATTTGGGGTGCTTGGATTCCCACAAAACCCGATTTGAGTGCGGGAGTTTCTCTGCTAGCAAAAGACTTGCAAGGAACGATGTTAGTGTACGGTACGGATGGCAAATTGTTAACTACAGTTCGCGCCGGCACGGCGGTAGAAGTTAACGGAGTCATGCTGACAATTGACGAAGTTGTAGGCAGTACGGGATTGCAAATTAAAGCCGATCCGGGCATTCCGATCGTTTATACTGGCTTCGGGTTGCTAATGCTTAGTGTGCTGATGAGCTATCTGTCTCACTCGCAGATTTGGGCTTTGGAAAAGGACGGCAAACTATACGTCGGCGGCCGCACAAATCGCGCTCAGGTGACTTTTGAAAGAGAAGTTGTGGAGATTTTGGACAAGTTGGCAGAATCGAAACAAGAGGAAAAAAAGAGCGAAATAGCGCCGACTTCTCTAGCTAGTCAAAGCTAACCGTAGGGTGCGCTAGGCGCACCTTAAACCAGGTAAAAAACGGATAATTAAACAGGAAATAAATGTGATGAAAAGGATTGAGTTCAGTTAACACGCATTACTAAAAAGAGAGATTCTAGAAAGTCACGAGATGAAAAAGATTAGATACACCCAAGATGTAGATGCGATGCTGATCGAAATTTCTGATTGCCCGATCGCTTATGCCGAAGATGAAGGAAACATGATTCTGCACTATTCTAGCAGCGGAGAACTGGTGTTGATTGAAATATTAAATGTCAAACAATTTATGTCATTAGAATCTCTCTCCGATGAGATACCTACCCGCTAAAGCAGTTCAAGCGGGCGGACACTCACAGGGACTGCACCTACTTCTGGTGCGACACCTCAATCACGGTGTGGACGTTCCCCCGCGGCGAAAAATCGCCCTTAATCGTCGCTTCCAGCGGCGCGCAAGCCGCCACAAAATCGTCTAAAATTTGATTGATCGATTCTTCGTGAGAAATGTAGCGATCGCGATAACTGTTAACGTACAGTTTCAGCGCCTTTAACTCTACCACCCGCTCGTCTGGCACGTAAGTAACGTGAATTGTCGCAAAATCTGGATAGCCAGAAAACGGACACTTGCAAGTAAACTCTGGCAACGTAATGTTAATCGAGTAGCGCCGCCCGACTCGCGGATTCGGGAAAGTAATTAACTCCCCTTCCAAAATCTGGCGTTCGCCGTATTTCATTTCCTCGGTGCTTGACTTTTGCGACATAGTTTGTTCGGGTGCGTGGTTGTTCATAGCGATCGACTAAAAACTTGTAACATTAAATTAATTTTACGTTCAATATCTGTAACAAATATCTTGACGAATTGTGTTGCGATCGATCTAATTGCAAATACTCTCAGGCTAAACTAAAACAAGTTCACCCTCGCCATCTACAATTATGCAAAATACTACCTTATCTGACAATACTTCCCCTGAAAACTCAAATAGTTACTCTCCATCAGTACCAATTTCCCTCTATCGAGAAGTCACGGCAGAGCTCCAAGCAGCCCAAGCGATGGTGGACTCCCTCAAAACCCACAATCAGCAATTAGTCCAACAAAATCAACAACTGCGGCGAGAAGTAGAAACAGTAGTTCAAGTATCCCAACAGTTACAGCAAGTAGTCAACTCGGCTCAGAGCATCACCCAGACAGGGATGCCTCAAATGCCGTCAGTCAAATTCAATTTCAGCGTTGAACCTCCGCCCCCACCACCTGTAACCTCGCAGACTAACTCTGCCATACCTCAACCACCTCAGACAGTGGCTTTCCCCTTCCCACTACCGGAACCGGAGCCAACAGCCGCCTCGATGCCGCAGCCACTTCCCGAAAAATTATTTACAGAGGTGCCGGAAACTCCTTACCGTGTGCGATCGCAACTCAAAAAAACCTCAGACTTAAGTGGATTGTGGTTGGCGATCGCGATTTTTCTGATTGTGATTGCAGCTTTCGGTGCAGGTTATTTAGTTGTTCGCCCTTTATTAATGAAAAAGTAAATTCCAACAAGAATCCCACGGCTCAAGCCGTGGGATTTTAAACAAAACCTAGCATAAAATGTTCAAAGTTACGCTAATTGGCCATCATCCTCTGGCGGCAATCGTTTCTACTGAACGAGGGGCATACTGCTCTTCACAAGCAGAACCTACGATTCCCACCCCGGGCTCGAAACCGCGCGTGAACTCAGTGAGTTTTACCTGTTTAGCTTCCAAAGCTGTCTGTAGCACCTTCATGGCTCGGTGAGGGTCGCCGGCTCCGCAGAAAAATAAGTCTGCAGCAAAATAACCGTGTTCAGGCCAAGTATGGATTGCTATATGGGACTCTGCCAAAGTAGCAGTAGCTGTCACTCCGTGAGGACTAAACTGGTGTACGCACAAATCGATGAGAGTAGCTCCTCCGGCTTCGATCGCATCGAGAATAGCGCGGCGGATACGTTCAGGATCGTTGAGCAGGTCTCCAGGAGACTGCCAAGCATCAGCGACCAGATGGGTTCCCAATTGTTTCATTCTGCGGGGTTTTACCTCTATTGATTTTTTAAGTCTCAAACCTTTTAACCATAGCACGGTGTCCATAAATTTTGCAAGTAAATTCCCAAAATATTTCCCCAATAGCGATGAGCGCGAGGATACCGGATTTTTTGGGGCGCTTGGGCCCTGACCGAGTGCAAGTTGAGTTCGATTGGAGTTTGAGCGGGGCGATCGATGTTTCCTGCATTTCCTGCCAAAATCGGCTTTCCGTAGAATTGGGTTAAAGCTCAACCGCCTTAATCAGCTCCGGGCGATGGAGAGGCTAGAAACCCGGAAGGGCCGGCACTCTGGGCACCGCCCATACAAAAATCGGGTTTCTCGGTGTTCGGTTTTGTTGAGATTGACCTAATTAATTATGGTTAATCAACTGATCAATCACGGCTGTGAGTAGCTCCATTCGGCAAAATCGCCCCGCCCAAAGCTGCTTCATTCAAATTATCCACATTCAAGCTGGCCCCAATCAAATTAGCCTCGGACAAATTAGTTCCTGTCAAATTCGCCCCTGTCAGAGAACTCAGCAGCAAACCGGCTCCCGACAAATTGGCGTGACTCAAATTCGCCCCCCGCAAATCCGCTTCCAGCAAGCTAGCACCTGCCAAATTTGCACCGCTCAAGTTAGCTCCCCGCAAAGAAGCTTTGTTCAAATTCGCAGCCCTCAAATCCGCATTGTGCAGAATCAAACCATTTAAATTAGCTTTACTCAAATTAGCTCCCTGCAAGTCGGCACCGCTCAAATTAGAGCCATTTAGATTGGCCGATTGCAAGTCAGCACCGCTCAAGTCAGCACCGCTTAAATTAGCAGCGCTAATAGAAGCCTCCCGCAGACTTGCTTCGCTCAAGCAAGCCCCAACCAAATTGACGCCGCTGAGATTTCCGCGATTGAGATAAGCCCGAGTTAAAGTTGCTCCGCTCAGGTTCGCCCCGGTCAAATCTACCTCGGTGAGAATCGCTCTCGTCAGATTTGCTCTACTTAAGTCAACCCCGCTCATAATTGCTCGGCTCAGCGTCGCCCCGCTCAAATTAGCCTCAGTTAGTTTCGAGCCACTTAGCAAACAAGCTCCTACTAAACTCGCTCCCGTCATCACAGCTTTGCTCAAGTCCGCCTGAGACAATATTGCTCCGCTGAGATTGGCCCCGCTAAAATCTGCGGATATCGCCACAGTTCCAGTGAAACTAGAACTTCCCAGGTTGGCTTCAATTAATTTCGCCTTAGACAAATTAGCTCCGCTCAAGTCGGCGGCGTTTAAATTAGCTCCAATCAGTTTGCTTCTAATTAAGTTGGCACCTTTCAAATTAGCGTTGCTCAAATTTGTTCGACTGAGATTAGCTTCACTCAAATGAGCTGCAATGAGGTTAGCTCCTCGAAAATCTCGTTCCCCGTTTCTATGTCTAATTAAAAGTTCATCGGCACTTAAAAGTTCAGTGAAATTCATAAAAAAATTGAGTGAGTTTCCTTAATTTCTCGATGTTCTATGTTGTGTGAAAGTTTGTACTATCGTGTTTGCCAGTCAGTTTTTTAAACTAATACTGCCACATTAACAATTGTCAAAACTGCTTGATTCCTACCATCACCCTGCTCTCATAGTTATAATTTACGAAAATAAACCGGGTTCTGGTATAATCTGAGGTTGGCTAGCGCGGAAGTTATGAAAAAACCGCGTTTCTCGCCGCCTGTAAGTCCTGTAAGTATTATTTGGCTAGTAATTATTTAGCCGTTGATGTTAGTTGTTAATTGTTAGTTTTATTTATACTAACTGCTAACCACTAATATTACCGGCTAACTATTTACCAAAATACCGAGAAGTGGTCGATCGCTCTTGTAAAGATAGATCGAATATTTGGGGTATTGCTGGCGGCATCCGCGCCGCATTCTGACCGGAAAAATTGCTGGTACTGGCGATCGAATTTATTAGTGCAATCAAGAAACAAGATATCGGAGCTTCAACCCCCAATGCCTTCTACATAAGTGCCTTCTATCTTCGATCGCCCCTGAAAGCAGAGCTCGGTCAGCTCAGCTAGTTTCACCTCCCCCCACTGTGCTGCGCGCAGCGTGAAATCCCACAGGAAGGCTGTTTCCCTCGGAGTGCTGAGCGAGCAGCAGGCAAAGCAAACAATACGCTGCGCTGAGCCTGAGATTTCGCGAAAAAATTAGCCGCGAGCCATTGTGCTCCCGCGCTGCTGTGCTTGCTGTTAATGTTTACTCGATCCATGAGCGCTTGCGGTTCTAATTTACAGAACACCCGACACCTGACGCGCTCCCGGACATAAAAGCTGTTTCTGGGCTTCTCAAATGTTTCGGTGAGGCATTCCCAGAAAAACTGTATTCCTGTAGCAGGTATTGCCAACGGCAATTCGGCTGCTACAGCTAACTAATGACCAGCCTAAGTCTTGCCCGAAGCCTCCGACAATTATTACTATTCTAATATTTGCCGACCACCGCAGGCATTTCTGGGCGCGCGGGACTGGGTACTTCACCTGTATAAGTTGGTGAAATTAGCCACCCCATAATTAAAGATAGTCGCTCTTTGACTAACTGGGCAATATCTGCTGTAATTTATGTCATCAAATTTGATAATACTGCGGGGTTGGCAATCGAGCTGTAGTGAGTGTTACAGAGTAAAAAACTGCTGCTGATTTAGGCTATAAAAATTAAGGGAGCCCATCGCTCCTCCGGCGCAAAGCCCAGCTCACGGATTGAGCCCCTAATCCAAATTAAACTTTTGACAGGGAGCTTTTTTAACTTTCCAGAACAAAACAAAAGCCAGCTTTCAGAGAAAAAGCCGACTTTTGAGATAATTTTACCGACGAAGCGTAAAACCGCTAGCTCGCCACTGTTGCTTGGATCGCTTTCTACAATCCGAGTGCGCGAGTGCGACTACCCTGCAGAAAGTAGAAACCATACCCAAACAAAGTCTGAATGATTAAATCCGACGGTTGCCCGTAACGCCCTGATTGGGATCGTAAATACCAGGCGTAGTATCAACCCCTGGAGTGCCCGGTGCGCCGTAATCAGCGCGAGCACTATCGACGCTGGGATTATAGTCGTAGGTGTTCCAATGTTGAATACCTCCGCGGCTCAGAATGCTTTCGGCTTTAGCGACTTCTGCTTCGCTGCCGTCAACCAGTACCAAGTAATCTCCTTTCGCCACGCGATCGTTGTATACTTTAGCTTCCTCTTCGGGAATTCCCATACCGACTAAAGCTCCGATCAAGCCCCCTGCTGCCGCACCCAAAGCTGTACCGGCAAGTGTAGTGGCGATCGCCGTAGCTGAGGCTCCTGCCAGCATAATCGGCCCGATGCCCGGAATTGCCACTAGGCCCAGACCTACCAACAAGCCTGTCAAACCGCCCAAAGTGCCACCTGTGAGGGCGCCTTTTGTGGCCCCTTCATCGGCCTTGTTGTCCGTGCTGTCGTGCACGTCAATGCCTGCGATGTCGCCCTTGGAGTCAGCATCCTTAGCGATGACCGAAACCCGATTCATGTCGAAACCGGCAGTTCTCAGTTCTCCCAGTGCGTGTTCCGTCTCGCGGCGGGTGGAAAATACTCCCACGGCGCGCTTCTGGCGACCCGAAGCTCTGCGGCCGGTGTCTGCTGGCACATCGTAAATGCCCCAATCCTGAATGCCCCGCACAGTCATAATTCCTTCGGCTGTGGCAAGTTCGGCATCTGTTCCTTCTACGAATACCAAATATTCTCCGCGCGAGACGCGATCGTTATAAGCTTTAGCTTTATCTTCAGGAACTCCCAAACCGACCAAACCGCCGACCAAACCGCCTGCTGCAGCCCCAATCGCGCCTCCGACTACAGTATCTGCCAGCAGAGTTGCGATCGCACCCCCCGCCATCACCGGGCCAACTCCCGGAATCGCTAGCGCTCCAATGCTTCCGAGTAACCCAATCAAACCGCCCGTCACGACTCCCGCTGTCGCCCCTGCTTTGGCGCCACCACCGACTTTCTCGTCGGTACTCTTACCAGCGCTAGCGCCCGCAATTTCGCTGTTATCTAGCTTTTCCCCAACTACCGAAACTTTATTCATCGGAAACCCGGTACTTTGCAGCTCCATCAGGGCTAGTTCCGTATCTCGGTAATTAGAAAATGCTCCTACAGCTCGCTTGTGTTGACCTAAAGCCATTTTTTTTCTCCTGAAAAATATACTACTTTTACACAACCACAGAATTTATGCTCTGCCATCAATCACATTTAGTCATTTTTTCCCAACAATTTTCATCGGTCGCTGGGAATAACTTCCCACTCTATCTTCAGGTTGGTTTCCCACTAATTGTCCGGGATGGGAAATCGGAAATTGGGAAGGGGAAGTTGCAGGTATTGCGTGAGTTTTGAATGGGTGAATTTAAAATTCAATTTAAACTCTTTCACTTTAAAACCCAGCTCTCCCTAGAGAGTCACCTAAGCCTTGTAATCTGCTCCGCAAGCAATCTTACAATGCCAAACTTTACCCTCTTCCCTCAGACTTCTCTCCTACTAGATAACTATATCTTTCCCTCGGACTTCTTCCGGCTCATTTATTGATTGCTGCTAGGCGATGCGGGTGCAGCAGGGGCGACAACAGCCGTAACATTCACATCTTTGACACCCTTAATCTCTTTAGCTAGCGGCTCAATTTTAGCTAGATCAGTTTGATTGGGAACTGTGCCACCTACGGTGACAAGCCCGTCTTTGGCCTCCACAGTTAGCTGACCTTTAGTGATGTTTACTTCTAACTTGGAGCGCACTTCACTTTGGAGGTCGCCATCGGCTCTTATGGCATCGCCTCCCGTCACATTGTTGCGCTGTTCTCTGGCCCTAATATCAGAATTTGCTTGGTTTTGGCGAATCTGGCTAGTGGCGTCACCCTGAGTTTTTTGAACAGTCTCGGCTGGGGGCGGGCTAGTGGTATTTCCTGTGGCAGAATTAGGAGCATCAGCGCTCGTTTTAGCCACGTCGCTGCAAGCAGCACCTCCAAATAATAGGATGCCGCTGAGGAGAATTGGTGTTAATTTGTTCATAATAGGTTAATACCCTCCGGGTAAGCTTTCTATGAGGCTGACTTAGTTGAGCCAGATGGGAGCGAGATGGAGCAAGACAGCATCTTTGTTTGTGCTTTCTGGTTTGTGCTTTCTGCAATTTAAAAATCCTTATATCAAATATATAAACTTGAGCAAGTATCTACATCGCTCCACGGGTGTAAAATTTATCTATGTCGTTAGATAGAGTACAAAAAATACCATAAGGTATTACGTGAAATCAAGCGTAATTTAGTTCTGACTACATTCTTCCTCAAAAACGCGGTTGATGGGAATCTTTTTTGTTGCCCAAGTCAAGATTTTCCTGAACACCCAGTTGCCAAGCATAAGTTTTATTAATAAATTAGATAACCGCTCCCCACTCGTTTTTCTCTCTTTCCTGGAATCTGTGACTTATTCCTTCAACATTTCTCCGTTAAATCCGTTAAATATCGTACACTACCCATTACCCAACTTCCTGCTTCAAAATAAACGAAAAGAGTCGAGAAATTTTTGAGCATTTTCTGGTTCTGAGGTACTGGCTACCAGCCCATAAACGCGCGTTTCTACCAAAAAAACTTGACCTACACCTACAGGTTCAGTGGGGGAAAGCGGCTGAAACTCAAATTCTTTTCCCGGATAGCCTCCGAGGGAAATATCCCGCACTTGCAAGAGTTTAGCATTCGCCGCCACTACGAAAACATCAACGGCACTATTTAAAGTTATTCTGATATTATTGATATTATTGTTCCTCAGCCGAAAATCTAGGTCAAAGTATTGAAGCAAATAAGTTTCTTTGTTTTTTAAGTTCGATCGGTATGTATGAGCAATAATTTGATTTGAAAAAATTTCGGAATTAATTTTGGGATTTGCCGGCATATCGATCGCAAATTGACCTATCGCCGAGCAAAATGGCTGCCACTCTGGCATCTGAATGGCTGTCTGTAGCGGGGCTGGTTGAGATGCAGCAGGACGGGCAAACTTGACAGGGTATGAAAGTAATGTAGCAGTAACTAGAAGTAAATACAGAAATTTCATTTGGGTAATAAATATATTTGCCCGATCGATCTGCGCTAGCCTAGAAATATATCTGCAAAGGGGCGATTTATGCTGAATATTATATTTACTCAACGGCGCGGCAACTCTCAAGGACGATCTAAAATCACTAAAACCAATAAAACCAATATACTCGCTGCTGTAAATACTTGGCTAGCTGTGTGTCTGCTGGCTGCTGTCACAGCTTGTGCAAACAGCCCCAACAGCAAGGCCCTCGAAGAATCTTTAGCCGCCGATCCGCAATTAAAACAAAATCCAGTAGTTTTCTCTTCCCCGCCACCAGCGACAGCAATTGAGACAAACTCTACCGCCAAACTTCCTCCGGATTTCCCGACAGAGATTCCACTCTATCCTAATGCTGAGTTAATCGAAGTTGGTGGGCCAACCGATCCGTCGCAAAAAAATGTGCGACTGCGGTGGGAAAGCACAGATCCTGTTAATTCGGTTCAGAACTTTTACTCCACAGAGTTTGGGCGTCGCAACTGGGAAATAGTCAGCCGCCCCACCGCCGAGGGACAAGGTTCTTTGGTAGCAACGCGAGATAATTTACGGGTAACAGTGTCGCTTTCTCCTACTCAGAAAGTAGGGGGTTCTACAGAATTTGCGATCGACTACAGCAAAGAAAGCCCCGAAATTGCAGCCAGTCCCCAACCTAATAATTCCGAGTCTAGCGCATCTCCATCCGCTTCACCAACTCCCTCTAATTCAGAGGGAACTACTCCAACACCATCTGCATCGCCAAAATCAGCACAAGTTAGCCAACTAGACACCCAAATTCCTCAACAGTTGCGGCAGTTTGTGGCAGATTTAAGTCAGTTGGAAGTGCTAAAAGTGCGAACTACAGAAAGCGCTAATTTAGAAACTGCCAGCAGTTTACCCAAACCCAACAAAATTATTACTCGCCGCGAATACGCCCGCTGGTTAGTCGCAGCTAACAACCAGATTTATGCTAGCCGTCAAGCCAAACAAATTAGATTAGCAGTAGACTCTAGCGAACCAGCCTTTTCTGACGTACCCAAAACTGACCCGGATTTTTCAGCAATTCAAGGTTTAGCAGAAGCCGGTGTAATTCCGAGTTCGCTTTCTGGAGAAACTAAAGATGTGAAATTTCGCCCGGATGCACCTTTAACTCGCGAAACAATGATTCTCTGGAAAGTGCCTTTAGATAGTCGTCAAGTTTTGCCGACAGCTAACATTGAAGGAGTGAAAGAAAAGTGGGGTTTTCAAGATGCTTCTAAGATTGATTCCCAGGCGTCGCGGGCAGTTTTAGCTGATTTTAACAATGGAGATTTGGCGAATATTCGCCGGGTTTTTGGTTTTACTACTTTGTTTCAGCCGAAGAAATCAGTCACTCGTGCCGAAGCTGCTGCTAGTTTGTGGTATTTTGGCGTTCAAGATCAGGGATTGTCTGCTAAAGATGCCCTGGAAGCAAAGTCTCCACCTGCTGAGTAGAGTTGTGTGGGGTTGTTAAAAGTTTTGAACACAGCATCTACTTAGCCAAAACAAAGCAACCGGGTTTTTTTTCTGTAAGCAAACCCGGTTTTTGCGTCCAAGACTGACGAAATTGTACCAATTTTTGATTAATCGGCGTGCGATCGCCCGCCACAAAAATTGCAGCTTGAGTTTCTAGGATTTCGGTGAATATGGCTGACCCAGAAACCGACTTTTATCTACGAAAATGCCCTAGACAACGCGAGGCATATCCGCTGAAAAACCTTTTTTCTTTAATTCCTTTGGGGGAGTTCTCGTAAAAAACCTGTATATTATAAATCGGCTTTTCTGTCGTTGTGGCCTACCCTAGGGGATAGATTTTTTTTTAATCTTAATTTCTGTATCCTGCCATACAACCGCTGCATTTGGCCGGCAAATTTTCTACATATTTTAACTAATATCGTTTCCGGTTGTATCGGAATGATTTAACCGCAGAGGGCGCAGAGAACGCAGAGGGAGAGAATACAGAGAGGAATACAGGACGATGCTACCGGATTTGATATAACACTTTCTTCAAAACTCTCAGTAGGATTCCGGATGGCTTAGCGGCCTTAACGATAAATGAAAAACAGTGTTTGAGCTCTTGGAGAGCATTTTTTAATGTACGATATTACCTTATTTACCCCGCAAGACATGGCGAAATGCAGCTTAGTCCTGCGCCATTTAGGTAGAAATACTGCTAGTATGGAAGCCAGCAGCCAGAAGATTGTTAACTATATTTACCGACATTTTTGCGATTCGCAAACTGGAGAAAATACCTGTGCCTTAGTGCGTTTGTTCAAAACTCATCCCTACGGGGAATTAGAAGACTCATTGCAACAATCCGCGCGCCGCTTGATGAAGGGCAATTCCCCCGCCGCCGACATGAAATGTTGGACTCTGCTAGCAGCCGCAGGCACAGAACCGCAGTGGAATTCTCGGCACACCGCAGCAGAAAATACAGCTATTCCATTAGTTAGCACAAAATTAGTGGCTCAAATGCCGGCGATTTCGGAAATAATCCGGCAGTTTGGTTTAGACATTCCTACATTCCTCGGAATTGAGCGAGAAAGGTTCCTGCAATTAGAACCCGCAGTATTAAATATTTTTCACGTATCAGAGGCAAAAGGCAGCCCCTTTATTCCTGAGCAAAATTCCTTAATTATCCCCTACCAAGTCAAGTCTGTCTTGGCATTTGGGGGACTTCTGCCGTCAGGAAGTGTGTTTGCGGTAGTGATGTTCCTAAAAGTTAAAATTCCCCAAAGCACGGCTGAAATATTTAAAGATTTGGCACTTAGTGTCAAAACCGCATTATCCCAGCCCGAAAAAAAAAGTGTTTTTGACTATTCAGAAATTTCTAAAATTTTTGTTACTAATAACAATATTGCCGAAACCCAATTACTTGAATATCAGGTGGCTAATCTGATTCAATTGCTGGACTTTTCAGAACAAGAAATGCTCAGACAAGCCGCTCGGTTTCAAGAGACAATTGACAATTTACAGCGCGAAATTGCCGAGTACAAAAATAAGGAAGAAGCTTTCAAAGTAAGCCAAAATTCATTTACAGGCATCCTCAATATTCCCAAAGATGCTATTGTGCGCGTAGAGGAAAATCAAGGAATTCAGCGTTTTAATCAAGGGGAAGAACAAATTTAAACTAAGCTCTGTGTTTAGGAATGAGAATTAAATAACTTCCACTCTTGAAAGTGGGATGGGCCTAAGAGCCCATCCAAAAAGGACGGGCTCTTAGGCCCATCCCACAATAACAATTAAAATTGTAAGTTATTTAATTCGCGATCCTTAGCAACCAGGCTGACGGGGTTGTCACGCCGTCAGAGCAATAGGTAAAGTTAAATGAAATTTTAATAAAATTGAAAAAAGTCAAAAGTAAGAAAGCTTTCAGTAAAAACAAGTTTTTTTACTTTTGGCTTTTGACTTTTGACTTTTAGCACATCGAGTATTCAACTCAAAACTCAAAACTCTTAAGGCGCTGCTGCTGCCCTGCGGTTGGCAACAATCAGGTTAGCCTGATATTCTGCCGCTTTTTGCTGAGCCTTTTGATAGTTAGGGCTGGTTGACGGTACGGCTCTCATGAGCTTAACCGCTTGTTGCCACTGGCTTGCTACTGCGATCCACTCATTTTGAGACTGAGCCGTCTGGGCCGAAATTGCTGCCTTCTGAGCTGTGTTAACGGCTTCTCTCCAAGAGTCAGGCTTAGGCGCGGCGGCTTTTGGTGCAGGTGAGGCTGGAGCTGGGCTTGCTGGCGCTGTAGCAGTGGGATCGGGTTTTGGTGCAGGGGAGGCTGCCTGTGGGGTGCCCGGAGATGCGGCGGTCGAGGATGCAGCGGCTTTAGAAGGGGGAGATGCGGGTTTCGGGGAAGGGGAAGCAGCTTCGGGGGCGATGGGTTCTGGGTTAGAGTCGCCGAAGGGGAAAGTTTTAGTAAAGAAAAGCCCTGCGATCGCCGCCAGAGGTACTAAGATACCCACAGGTATTACCCATTTGGGAAATTGTTTTTTCGGAGGCGGGGCTTCATCTTCGTATTCGTCTTCGTCTTCCTCGTCGTCATCTCGATCGAATTCTCCTTCTTGATAATAGTCTTCCTCTTCGGGCTCGACATCACCTAAACCTACAGAGTCGTCAGGCATTCCACTATCCAAGGGGTAAGGCATGGAATTTGCAGGCATCAGATCAATTTCATCTTCCCACGCAGGCTCACCGTCACCTGTTCGACGCCCGTAAACCTTTACAGTGTGAATTGATTCGAGTCCCAGCTTCGTCATGCCGGTGCGGATGAAATCGACCAATACCATTTGATCCGGTACTTTGTCTGCCTCCAGAATTATGTGGAGGCAGCCGTTGTCCCGCGTCACATCGGCGTTGATGCCTTTGGGTTTGAGTGTACGGTTGATGCTAGATGCGATCGCTTTTGGATCGCCTTGCTTGAGCAGTTCCCGCGGGTTCTGTTGTGTCATGGGTAGCGCTCTTTTTTTGGGGGGGGTGGAGAGCCGGCAAATAATATTAACCGATCGGCATTCGGCGGACAATATTTATTTACCACATTAACTTCTACTTTGGCATTCTGAGAGTATTTCTAGTATCTATTGACCTTTTGGCCTGCGATCGGGCATCAAGCACATAGCCACTATCGAAATTTGTTGTAAAAATTTACAGTAGGGGGCAGATCCTGTGCCCTGTCGCGCATCAGCGAAACAAGCTAGAAAGTTCTATAACTTTGGTTTGCAAGGTTGAGTTTTCTTCCCGCCCCCGCTTTAAAGAAGCTTCTAACTCTAGGAGCAAAGGCAAACTTTTTTGCAGTTTTTCTAAGCTGGCATTCTTGACTTCTTGCCGAAAATAGTATACTCGTTTTGGATTGCCGAGATCGAGAGCTTGAGCAATTTTATCATCGCGATCGCCCGCTTGGATCATCGCCTTTACCCACAGCCAAATCCGAAACTTACCAGTCAAGCCAGCCACAATCCTCAAACCAGGCTCGCTGCGGCCAGTTAAGCCGGCCAGTAAATCCAAAGCGGCGGAGGTATTGCCCTCGCGAATCGCATCAGCTAGCTGGAAGGTATTTTGGGCGTGACAGTGCACGAGTGCTGCAACTTCTTCCGGGTTCAGAGGTTGGCTGCGGTTGCCCGCAAACAGTCGCAATTTTTCGAGTTCGCTGTATAGCCCGCGGGTATCGCTGCCAATGGATTCGGCCAAAAGTTCGATCGCTGTGGCGGTCAATTTTACGTTCATTTCGCCCGCGACTTGGCGCACCCGCTGGGCTAATTCTTTGTCATTCCAAGGCGGAATCGGTGAAAATTCCCGCACTTGGGCGGACTGGGAAATTAACTTGGTAGACTTGAGCCGGCTGTCGGGTTTTTTGACGGATGTCAGCAGCAGCACGGTGGTAGGGGGAATTACCGGCAGTGTTCGTTCAAATTGGGCTAACAGTTCAGGAGAGCACTGCTGCGTTACAGTCGTATTTGCCAGCCAGACAAAACGGCTGCCGGTACCGAAGGGCGGCGTTAAGGCTCGATCGAGCCCTTCGACCACAGATCCGGCGGAATCGGCAATAATTTTGTCATAGTTAAAACTAGCCCAGTTGGGGTCGAGGACTGTTTGGCGCAAACTTGTCACAGCCTGCGCCATCGCAAAGTCGTCTTCCCCCCAAAACAGGTAAATTTGCATAAACGCTCACTAGCCAAAAAAATCAGAGTTGCAGGCGAGGCTTGTCCAACATATCCTGAATAGGGCTGTTGGAAGCCCGCGCCATAATATAAAATTTGGTGTGGGAGTATGTCACCGCGAGGAAATCAAGATTGGATGATACTTATCAAGCTTACGTAAATCGGGTGGCGCGAATGACGCTGCTGGACTCCTACAAGTCCCAGGTGGAACACATTCAGGAATCTCCAAAATTTAAGCCCGACGAAGCAGGCCGGAGAAATCCTGTACCTTTTCCAGGTTATTCGGTGATTACGCCCCCTGCGGGGGAAGATGCAGAAAATGCTGCATTGTATAGTAATTTGCACTCGATCCAACAACGGCTATTGCAGGAAATAGCGGAAGGTGCGATCGTGGCACTGCCTCCTGATACCTTCCATTTAACCGTAGCCGATTTGATTTGGAGCAGCGCTTTTCGAGATGCCTCTGATAAAAATCCCGAATTTGAGGAGCAACTGCGCTCGCGCATGGCCGATCGTTTTGCCGCCTGTAAACCCTTGGCGGGCGGCGCTCCCATTCGCTGGATAGTGCTGGGGTTGATGGTGATGACTAGAGCTGTGGGTGTTTGTTTGGCACCGACGGACGAAAACTCTTACAAGCAAATTCTGGAGTTTCGCCGATCGATCTATCAAAATCCCGATTTAATGGCTTTGGGAATTGAACAGCAATATCATTTCACGGCACACATTACTCTGGGTTATTTTGGGGACATCGGGCCGAACCTTGACCGCGCTCGCTTGTGCGCTTTGCTGTCAGAGTTAAACGAGCAATGGCTGGACACGCCGCAAGAACTGTCCGTAAACCGAGTGGAACTGCGGAAGTTTGACGACATGACCACCTATCTCCGGCAACCGGAATGGCCTGTTTTTGAGTTTTAACGAAGGAAGAAGGAAGAGGGAAGAAGGAAGAGGGAAGAAGGAAGAAGGAAGAGGGAAGAAGGAAGAAGGAAGATTTTTTCCCATCTCCCACTCTTCCCATCTCCCACTCTTCCCATCTCCCACTCTTTCGCCCCCTCTCCCCCTCTCCCCTGTGACAATAGTCAGGATATTGGCTATTAAGGGATCAGAATTAAATAAAATCCACTTTTCATGACTGTTGTGGGATGGGCGTCCCGCCCGTCTATCGGGGACGGGCGGGACGCCCATCCCACAAGAAAAAAGGGAAATTATTTAATTGACGATCCTAAATGCTTTAATTATTTTTGTTTGACATTAAAGTCAAGGAAACAATTTATGAAAAACCAGGAAAAATCAGTAATTCTGGTTTTTTACTTTTTGCTTAAAAAGTGACAGTACACGTTGTTGGTATAGGTTTAGATGGAGCTGCGGGGCTGAGCGAATCGGCGCGGCAGGTTGTAGAAATGGCCGCTTTGCTCATAGGGAGCGATCGCCATTTGAGCTATTTTCCCCAGCACGACGGAGAGCGCTGGGCGTTGGAAGATTTGACCGAAGCAATTCTGGAAATTCGGCGCTGGTGGGCGACTGAACCGGAATTAGAACCCTCTGCAGGGACGGTGGAACCCCGCGATCGACCGATCGTAATTTTAGTGGCCGGCGACCCGCTGTTCTACGGCTGGGGAAAGTTGTTAATTTCCCAATTGCCTGCAGAAAAATTGACTTTTCACCCCCATGTCAGTTCTGTGCAGTTGGCTTTTAACCGCTTGAGAATCCCTTGGCAAGATGCTCATTGTGTAGGCTCTCAAGGACGCTATTTTGAGGAGCTGACGGCGAAGCTGAAGCTCGGTGTGGAGAAGATTGCGGTGCTGGCGGACGAAGCTCATACTCCGGCTTTACTGGCAAGTTTGGTGAAAGCTCTAGATTTGCCGACACGCTACAAGTTTTGGGTTTGCGAAAATTTGGGGGCTGCCGAGGAACGGGTAAGCCCCAAGTCTCTGGAAGCTTTGCTGGGAGAGTCTTTTGCACCGCTGAGCGTGGTGGTGATGCTGCGGGAACCCCCGCCGGGGACGGAACCTTTGGATTTGGAAAAGTTGCCTTTGTTGGGAATACCGGATGCAGCTTTTATCGGTTGTGGAGATAAGCCGGGTTTGACGGTTGAACGGGAAGTGCGGGTGTTGGTTTTGGCACAATTGGCTTTGCAACCGGGACAAGTTGTCTGGGATGTGGGTGCTGGTAACGGTTCTGTGTCGATCGAGATTGCTCGTTTATTCCCGCAGTCTGAGGTTTATGCGATCGAACAAACGGTTTCTGGTACTTCGGCGATCGAGTTCAACTATGGCCGTTTTGGGCTGCAAAATGTGTTTTCGATTCACGGAACCGCCCCGGAAATTTTGCACCGCTTGCGTCCTCCGCACCGGATTTTTATTGGCGGCAGTGGCGGAGGGTTGACTAAAATTTTGGGTGTTTGCGCGCTGCGGCTGCTCCCTGGAGGCTCGATCGTGTTGGCTTTGGATGCTTTTGAGGATATTGCTACTGTTTTGAGCTGGATGGGCGATCGGGTGCGCCGGGAACCGCACTGGAGTTACCGAATCGTGCAAGTGCAGTTATCTCGTTCTGTGGCTGGGGGGAATTCAACTCGTTTTGATGCGTTGCGGCCAGTTTCGATTGTGACGATCGATCGACATTTGAATTAATCTGAAATCAGTCATATCAAGTCCGCGCTTCATCGTCGGGCCTAAAATCGAGTCAACATTCAACACTCAACTATCATTCAGTTTGGCTACCCCGAATCAACAATTAACAGTCATGAGGAGTGCAAACCGCAATTGATATAATATCATGTCTAGTCGAGCGATCGCGATTTTTGTAAGGGCCCGTGAGCCAACAATACCTGCCAATAATGGACAATCTCAAAAACCCGCCCCGACCGGGATATTATGGTTAATCGATCGGACACGATCTAACTCTAACTTTCGGGTGCACGCAGAACACAGAGCATCCTCTGGTTAGCGGAGAATCTCCAAGCGGTGCAACAATGATTTTAGAACTCAAATAATTAATGTAACACCCATGGATCAAATGCTGCGCCAACTAATTGAGGAGGTATGCGAGTATCCCCAAAACAGCTCCCAAAGGCGCAAAGCGATGAACCGATTGCTCGCCGAACTGCAGGAACTTCCCGGACTACTGCGATCTGCACATCCCGATTATTTAGACGCCTTAAATAAAACCTGGGTATGGGTGAACAAAAGCATTTGCTCGAACTTCAAGCTTAGCGATCCGAATGTGTCAAGACGACTGCGACAATGGATAAATAGTTACCTAGAGTGGCGCATTAAGGATTTGAATTTACCTTCTCAACCGCCCACCTACAGTTTAGATGCCCTCATAGGAGGCTCAGATACTACAACCGCGTTGCTGGATGTGCTTTCAGAAACAAGTTTTTCTACTCCTACCCGCAGTGGTTTGGATGGCTATATAGCACTTTTAGAGCAAGAAAATTATCAGAATATTATTCAACAGCTAGAACAATACGTCCAAGAAGACCCCGATGGGAAATTTCGCTCCTGTCATCCTAAAAATCATCCAGAGTGTAACTGTCAAGTTCTCACATTAAAGGTGCTGTTTAAAACCACCCCTGACAAGTTTACTGCGATCGCCAAAGAATTTAACATCAACTACCAAACTCTAAAATCACACTGGGAAAGGAACTGTCGCCCCTTGCTCCAAGCGATCGCATTAGAGCTAGGATACACAAGAGAGGATTAAATTATGCAAAGCACAAACCCAACGCTATTGACAGTTCCACTAGGTACTGAGGCTCACCGCACCGCTCGAAAATTTGCGGCCGAAACTCTGCAACTCGCTCCTGAATTGACAAAGCATGAGGCTGCCAAACGAGTTTATGTGAATACTTTAGCAGTTTATGTTGTCTATAGTTACCTCAAATGGCAAGCCTACGAACCCGATTTAATTCAAGGCGATAGTTGGCATCCAGTCGTCCGTGCCCAGTGGGATATTGCTGATTTGGTGTTACCAGGGATGGGTAAATTAGAATGCCGCCCGGTTTGGTTTGGAGAAAGTGCGATCGTAGTTCCACCAGCAGCCATAGAAGACAGAATCGGCTATGTAATAGTTGAATTTGGCGAAAAATTAGACTCAGGGAAACTGCTAGGATTTACCCCATCACTGGATAATTCTCCGTTGCCAAGCCAGATCCAGATTGCAGAGATCCAAAACTTAGATGCTCTGATCGATCATCTCTATCGTCTGGAATTAGGAAATCAGTTTTTGAGAAGTGACGATCCAGTAGCCGTAGAAGTGCGACAACTCTTAGAAACACAAAATTTTTCCGAAATTATCGCTCAATTAGAGCGCATTTACCGAACTACTAAACCCATTAAATGGCGGTATGCAGGAGCAGATGTATTAGTCGGTAGTCTTCCTATTAATCCTCATCATCAAATAGTTGAGTCTTCTGCTGAACAACAGGCTTTTATGGGAGAAATTGGTCGAGAAGAAAAAGTTATCTCCGCAGATTTACACCGCCAACAATTAGCCCAAAAGATTCTAAATAAATTAGCCGGGATTTGGGAGATTGAAACAAAAACTTAAATATTTATTGTTTCCACCAAACTGAGAACATCCCATGTTGTAAAAAGCATTTTTTAGGAATGCGAGTATCATGCTCGCTTGCCTATATATTTGTAACGATACAGATACGTAAGGATTCAGGTCTTTGATTGGGGAATAAGAGAAGGCATGAAAAAGTTACAAGAATGGGCAGATATAGCATCACG
>NZ_JAUBUC010000083.1:0-7095 GCF_036705285.1 Microcoleus sp. B4-C1
TTATCATTATTATTCAATTATATTTCTACATAAAGGGGTATTGACAAAATCTACTCCGTTCTAACTTGTTACCAATGCTTCAAGAGCGACTGGCAGGAGCACAGTTCTATCCAAGTCCAAACTGCCCCATCAAACTTTCTTGCCTTGGCTGTTGTCGTGTGCGATCGCGCCAGTCCTGCCTACCAACAATTCTCATAGCAATCTTGCAAAAACCCTTAATTTGCAAAGAGTGCTCAATTTTACCCCCTATAACGTCTATTTGACATGGCTTGCTATGCGACTACCACACTAACTACGAGGATTGAGGAGGATTCAGAAGGGTCTAAATTACCAAAAATCGCGTCAAAAGCAACAATTCTTTACAAAAACTGATAAGTATTTATACTGATTGTGACCGAAAAAGTAGGAATTACGAGGTGTAACGAGTAATAACTGTGCTGGTTTCTCCTCTTTTTTCCTCCCAAATTTTAGCTAAAAATTGTGAATGAGTAAGTGCGATTTTCCTGCATTGTTTTGGTCAAAGTGTACTTGGATTGATAGCATCAATGGGGAGCCAGTGATAGCGAATTGCAGGCTGATTCGGATAGTGCGAGTAAGGGCAGCGGAGTCGAGTCGCGAGTTGTAGTTTTTCAAGTCAAAATAATTCAAATCACCACAAAGAATTGGCTTTGAATCGATCGAAGCAGCTATCGCCACAAACACCTAAAAACTAGAGATGGAGTGTCAAGGGGCTTAATTTTACCCGATATCCCACTGTCCCAATCAATGCCACTGATGGATGTTAGCCAAGTGTGTCACAAGACTTAATTTTTACCCGCTCTTCAACTGTGCCGATTGCTTAAACTATTGTGGCGACTTTTCTGGCAACACTGGCATCAATTACCGCAACTGTCCCCATTCAACTTGGGTAGCATCGTTACGGCCTAAAACTTAGAGGCGCGTGGCGATCGCGCTCTCTCTGAAATCAAGTACAACCGTACCATCGCCCCACAATTGTCACTGCCTTCTCATTGCCTAGTTTAACAAGTTTCGCCGCTTTTCCTTTGACTACAAATTTTACTGGCTTGCCGAAGTAACGCTCAGAGCATTCTGGCAGCCCAAAAATATTGAGGCACTTCGCTTTTTTGTACAAAAGTGCGGTAGCACGCTCATTCAATAAAGCCAAACAAACTGAACTGCAACTCAATAAGAGAAAAACCCTACCGCCATTGTTCCGATACATTAATATGCAATAGCTGAATAGCTATCACTTGGCGGCAATCTTTTAGGCAACCTTAACATTCTATTCGATTAGTTCTGCTTGCTCAAGTGTGAAAGTACAGCTTGCTATAAATGTTACCACTTTTGAGCCTCTGCTACAATTGCTTAAATTTGGGGAGTGTAGAGCTTGCTGTTAAATTATTAAATAAGTCTTAAGCGTACCGAGACAGGAAAACACCTCAAAATTAACTTTTTGAGACTGAGTTTCCATGATTTTTTTTGCATAAATTTGCATAAATTTGATTTTTTGTGAGTTTTTTTGAGTAAAAGTATGCAAACTCAGCTTGAATTATTAGCTGAAGTCGAGGCAGTATTTGCAACTAAAAACTCAAATTTATGCAAATTTATGCAAATTTATGCAAGCTGGGAAACTAAGGAAAAAAGCAGGGATGAGCGATAGCAAGCAATGTTTTTGTGATCACAACTTGGCTTTAAAACAGCAAGGCTTGTGCGTTCTGGCGATCAAACTAATGCAGGCTGCAAAACAACTGCATCAATCGGTACTGACTCCCATGCAATACGATCGCGCTTGTCCTTGTAAGCGGATTAGCATAAACTTCTACAGGCGCACATACGAAAAGCAGGTATGGGCAGTAGCAATAGCAATGTTGGGCGATATATTTATACAGATGCGAGGAAAGTTACAGCCGAGTGAATGAAATGGATGGTGCGATCGCAAATCGCTCGCCCCTACAATCGCAATTCAGCACAAGCGATCGCTGTACTCCCGAAATAACTCACGCCCTTCAACGAGCGCCGAACATTAAATTAAAGTCGCCACATCTCGATTATTCGCTATTCGCGAATGTAGAATAAAGGAAAGAAAGCGATGCCCAAGGCTGGCTGAGCCTACCCATAAAGCTATGCTCAAACCGCAAGATATCCTTGCCATACTCAAAGTCCACAGTTGGGAAAAAGCAACCTGGACTTACAACACCCTCGCTCAAAGCTTAGGCATGAGTGCCTCAGAAGTTCATGGCGCTCTTTCTCGATGTGCAGCAGCAGGCCTCTATGATGGCGAAAATCGCAGGATTTTGACGCAAGCGCTACTAGAGTTCTTAGTTCACGGGCTGCGCTATGTATTCTACGCCCAACCCGGCCCCTTAAGTCGGGGACTGCCAACGGCGCATTCGGCTGAGCCGCTAAAAAGCAAGCTGGTGGTCTCACCATCAGAGATGTATGTCTGGCCTGACCCTCAAGGAGTCGTCAGAAGGCGATCGCACCCCTGTACCGTTCAGTCCCTCAAGCTGCTAAAAACGATCCAGAACTTTACGCCTTGCTTAGCCTGATTGATGCGCTGAGAGTAGGTCGAGTGCGGGAACAGCGTTTGGCGGTTAGCGAACTTGAAAACAGGCTCGTTACTCTATGAACCCGCAGATATTGATGCTAGAAACAGTTGCCAGGGTATTATCGATGGTTTCGAGCTGAGCTTGAAAGTTTGTGCTCCATCGTCCCTGCTTTCCTCTCGCCCGTTGCTAGAAATTCAGGTCGCGCTAGCTTGCTATTACAAAGTATTGAAGAGCAACTGGAGCGCACAAGCCAACTGAACTACAACTCTTGCTATAAAGCGGCTACCGCCCTTGTTCCGAAGATTGATACGAATAGCTGCATAGCGAATAACTGGGGGCAATCTTTTAGGCAATCTTAACAGTCTATTCGATTAATTCGGCTTACTCAAGACAGTCTATTCAATTAGTTCGGCTTGCTCAAAACAACCTATTCAATTAGTTCGGCTTGCTCAAGATTGAGATCAAATTATCAATCTTGAGCCTGTTTTGAATCAATTGCAATTTCCATTGCTTCAATTCATAATTGCAGAGTTTGTTGTAAAAATCTTAAATAACTGGAGT
Source organism: Microcoleus sp. B4-C1 (assembly GCF_036705285.1). Lineage (NCBI taxonomy): Bacteria > Bacillati > Cyanobacteriota > Cyanophyceae > Oscillatoriales > Microcoleaceae > Microcoleus > Microcoleus sp. B4-C1. The sequence continues at coordinate 3,111 of NZ_JAUBUC010000083.1, forward strand.
TTAGACTAAAAAACGATCGCATCTAAAAGTAGCTGCCGAAAGAATATCCGGCAAGCTGTTACTCAAAAATTCAAAATGTAGAAGATTAAATAGCTAATCTTGAAGACTTTTTGCGTCGAGAAACCCGTTTTTTGACAGTGGGATAGCATGGTGCCTTAGTCCGTACCTTTCCTGTTTCCCAACCGGGGGATTTTCCCCTCTGTTTTGGCAGTTTGGTAGGAGTACCAATGTCAACTAAAACTGACAACATTGATTGGGCAACACGTCCAGGAGTTAAATCGATCTTAGCAGATTGCCAAGGCAGTCGATGCTCGAGAACTAAGTCCCTAGCCAGCCAGAGTTGCCAACTCATCAATGGCATTAAATCGCTCCACCGTTCACATTGTTCTGGAGTTCTTAAGTTAGGTAATGTCCAATGTAATCGTTGCTTCGCAAACCGATACCAATGATCCACTCCAAAACGTCGTAAATATTTAAACCAAACAGTTTCTAATGGTAGAGTTCGTTCTCCCACCCAAGCCAACCACAAGGGTGGAAATGGCTGACCGTTTGACATGGGATTCATTCTTTCGATGAGGATTAAATTGACTCTTTGTTCAGGGGCACGATAAAAATGTAAGTCAAGCCATTGACTGACTCGGACTTGTCCCAACTGTGGATGTTCGTCAATTTCGATCGCAGTATCCGCTTCGAGCCATGTGGTTTGGTCATTCAGCCTCATTTTTTGCCCGTGTTTTCGTGGTCTGCCGCGGCCACTATATGCTGGTGGTGCTGACCACAAACAGGCATTCTTTCGGACTCGCATTAAGCAATCAGCTTGAATATCTGCTTGCGCCAGTACCCAATTTGCATTCCCATATTCTCGATCTAAAACTGCTAAAACTGGGTTGACACTCTGTTCGCAGACAAGTTTGAGTTGGGAAGCTGCTTGAAGTATGGGTGAAGACCCACTACTAATTCTTTCATGAAGTAGGGGTAATGCCCAACTTCCTTGAGCTTCTGGTATCCAGGCAATTGTACTGTACCCCTGTCCAATAATTACACCCCTCTGATATTCATGGGTTCTGTCTTTTAAGGTTTTGGCGAATGGTCTCCCCCACGCAGTGTGGTCTATCGCCACTAATATATGTTCTGTTGCGGGTACTTGCTGTTCTAATTGCTCTCGATACAACTCCATCAGTTTTTTTCGGTCTGGCCTACAGTCTTGCAATGCTTCGTAAATACTTGGCCATTGACGATTGAATAGCGGGCTGAGTGAAAATTCTGCTAAACATGACGCATTTCTGGTGGTCATCACTGCATCCATCAGCTCGAATGTGGCATCCTTGGCGAGTACCAATAACTCGTATGCTGCTTGACGAAAGTCCTTTAATCGTTCACTGTTCATTGAGGGAGTGGATAGGTTTTCTTTTTCACCCTCATTCTCTCCCGGCGCGGTGGCTCAAGTCCTGCTGAAAGCCACCGTTCTCTCTTTTTTAGTCTCAACGACAGTCAAGAAATTAGGCCGCCTTGGCGTGTTTTTTTCTCTTTGACTTCGCGGCCTCAAAGAGAACGTCAACGGTCGCTGGACTTCTATCTTATGGTTGAGCCTCATAACTTGTCGCCAGCGACCATTGCCGTTTTTGAGTGAAGTGACGATCGCGCTTTAATATCTACTTAGTCTAAACTCCAGTAAATAATTCTTAAGCGTACCAGGACGGGAAAAACCCTCAAAATTCACTTTTCTCAAGTGAGTTTTTTTGAGTTTTTCTGCATAAATTTGAGTTTTTTTGAATAAATTTGTGCAAGCTGCAAATTGAAGTGTTCGCTGTTTTTGGCTTAATTAGCAACAAAAAACTCATAAAAACTCAAATTTATGCAAATTTATGCAAGGTAGAAAGCTTGCACAAAAAGCAGAGATGGACGGTAGCAAGCAATGTTTTTGTGATCACAAATCTGACTTTTAAGTGTGGAAAGAAAAATAATCCACCCATAAATACGGCATCCTAACCGCAAGGTCAGGTTTAATACTTTTTTAAGCTTTAATGACGAATGTAACTGTTTGTACTACAAGTTAACTGAATATTGTCTCGACACAATAATGATCCGTTTTTTGGCATAAAGCGATCGCGTAGTCGGCTCCGACTGCACAAAAATTACCATTCTGACCCCGGCATAGATAATGTATGCTCGCACCATCGGCTCGCGCAACATTGAGCGGTGGGACAGTTGTTGCCATACCCATAGATCCTCTCAACTTGGGACTGTGCGGTGAGTGTACTGACTTCAAAGAGAGCTGCTACGAATCGACTTCCCGCGATCGCCTTCGCCTCGCGCATAGAACCCACCACTACCACCAGCTTTTTGCTCGCTTGTGACTACCATCGCCGGAGTCAGAGGGCACGCGATCGCACCTCAATGAACAATTTATACAATTAAAGGAAATTAGAGTAGTCAATCTCTACTTTAATAAACCCTAATAGCCCTCTCCAATTGGGGGGGATAAAATCACCAGAATAGCGGTGTTCAATTACAGTTGTTAACTTGTATATTTACAAACAGTGATTACCGATTAAAAGCTATGAAAAATTTACCGAAAGTCAGACCCAGAGAGCAGCTATCAAGCCATATCCACATCCGCTTGACTGACTCCGATTACAGCGAAATTCAAACACTAGCTCACCAAGTAAACTTGAGTATGAGCGACTTCATGCGTCGTGCAGCTTTGAGGAGAACTATGCCACACCCTCTATCTGTATTGGATTTGAAAGCCTATCAAGTTTTATGCCAAATTAATGCTCAACTTAAAATTGCAGCAAACAACCTCAATCAGATGAAGAAAGCTTGCAATAGTGCTCAGGTATTGGGAGAACCCGTTATTGTTAATAGAGGACTCTTAGAAAATGTACAGCACCTCATTCAACAAAACCAAACTGCTATTAAAACAATAGTTGCAAACCTTACCAATTCTACAGTCCGCTAATTCTTAATAAGCCTCAGCAATTGATGTAATAAATCTACTGTGAAACGGCTATGATTGGCAAACAAATCAAAGGTACAGGCTTTCGTGGCTGTCTGAACTATGTGCTCGGCAAAAAAGATGCCGATTTAATTGGTGGTACTATGTGTGGACAAACACCTGAAGAACTTGCTGCTGAATTTGCCATTGCCAGACAACTAAGACCTAACCTGAAAGTAGCAGTATTTCATGCTACTTTATCTGTCGATTCTACCCAGAAACTAGAAGTAGATGTTGACAATGACCAGCGCTGGCTGGCAATTGCAGCTAACTACATGAAAGCGATGGAATTTGACAATAATCAGTATGCAGTTGTCAAACACAGCGATACAAACCATGACCACATTCACATCGTTGCCAGTCGCATTCGTCTAGATGGGAGTGTCGTTGATGATAGCTGGGATTATTACAGAAGCCAAGAAGTAATCCGCCAGTTAGAAAGAGACTACAATTTAGAAGCTGTTACACCTAGTTGGGAAACATATAAGCGAGCTCCGACTACTGGAGAACATAGGTACTTACAAAGCAAGGGAAACAAAAGTGTCAGGGTGCAATTACAAGACCTAATTAATGAAGTTACCCAAGATAACCCAAGTATGCCAGAATTCGTTGAGCGGTTGCAGCAACAAGCCGTAGAGGTGCAAGTTAGACTAACTCGAACTGGGTTGAGTAAAGGCATTTCTTACAATTTAGATGGAGTTGCTTTTAGCGGTACTCAATTAGGTAAAGCCTACACTTTTTCAGGATTGCAGAAGCATCGAGGCGTTAGCTATGACAAAGGGCGAGATAACGCCCTAATTGATGCTTTAATGCAGCCACAACACTTAGCTATCGCCCCCAGTGAGGCAGAGGAAAATGAGCTAGAGTCGTCACAATCCGAGTTAGGAGCAACCCTATCTGCAACAGCAAATGAGTTAGAGTTGTCACAATCCGAGTTAGAAACAACCCTATCTGCAACAGCAAATGAGTTAGAGTCGTCACAATCTG
>NZ_JAUBUC010000083.1:7195-27435 GCF_036705285.1 Microcoleus sp. B4-C1
AGCTAGAAACAACCCTATCTGCAACGAGTGCAACAGCAAATGAGCTAGAGTCGTCACAATCTGAGCTAGAAACAACCCTATCTGCAACGAGTGCAACAGCAAATGAGCTAGAGTCGTCACAATCTGAGCTAGAAACAACCGCACCTGCAACGAATGCAACAGCAACACCAAATAAATTAGAGTTGTCACAATCTGAGTTAGTAGCAAGCCCACCTGCAACTCCTGCAACAGCAAATGAGCTAGAGTCGTCACAATCCGAGCTAGCAGCAACCGCGCCTGCAATTCCTGCAACAGCAAATGAGTTAGAGTTGCAATTATCAATCCTGCCTGAAAGGAATGAAACTCAGTGGCAAAAAGTGCGCTCGCATCTAGCAGTCGAGTACAGTTTACCTTTAGAATTGCTTAATTTATTGCATTCTCATTCTTGGCTGTATGCCGGCTCAGAAAAGGCTGTCTTTACAGCACGGACGCTTGAGGGGGAACCCAGGCTCGCTTTTGTTCTCGATGAAAGAGGCGACTTTAGTACAACCCATCCCCTGTCATCTGAAGCTGCTTTCTGGGTAGCCACTACTGGAGAAATTGAGCGAGCTGTGATTGCCTGTAACCCAATAGAAGCCCTTTCAATTTTGCTTATTGAACAGGAAAATAACCAGGATAACTCTACAACACCACCACCCACAATTTACCTAGGAATTGAACGAGCTTCACAACTGCCTATAGAATTCTTACAAGAACTCGATAGCGTTATTATAGCGATTGCAGAAAATTCTCAGCTCACTCGAAATGCAAGCGCGCTGCTACCGAATGCAGAACTTGTCAATCCACAGTCAAGTTGGAATGATATCTGGATACAATTAATTGAGCAAGAAGAGCAAAATATTCAACCAAATAACCAACCTTATAAACAGCGCATCCAAGACATCGAACTGGATTAATTGTTGCTACCTTAAATTTGTCTAGAATTTAAACAAAGTGCTTAGGTTCATAAAACAATCAATATGTTTGATAAAACCTGTTGATCAATACTTCGGACAGTTTTTTAACGGCCCTGTAAGCCGAGGGCGAGGAAGCCCTGCCATTTTTTACGCATTTTCTGAAACTTAGCGCGCTTACTTAAACCTTGAAAAAATAGTCCAGCATATAGCCAGTAAGGGTTTCGGAGACTCGACTATATCTAAAACTGTCCGAAGTATTGCTTATGGGACAAGGATTATGTGGTACATTTACGCGATACATTTCAGACATTTTGGATTTCTCCGACACCTGAAAATACCTCGATAGCATCACCCGCAAGGGTGAAGGGCGTACCCGCCAAAGCTTTTAGCATGATACCAAAAGCACCGTTTGCATCCCGGTCGGCAATATAACCGCACTCAGGACATTTAAAGATTTTGTTGCCGCCTAATCTGGCATGAACGTGACCGCACTTGCCACAGGTTTTAGACGTATAAGCCTCGTTAGTTTCTACGACTAAGACGCCGGAACGTTTAGCCAGAGCTATTAGTAACTGCTTAAATCTGTAATGGCTCCAAGTTAACATGGAGCGTACAGATTTAGTATTAATCCGCCTTTTTGCTCTCAAAACCATGGATGATGTTTCAAAAGTGGGGATAAATACCACCTTGTAATGACGAACTAAGTAACTAACAGTTTGGCGATGAAGTTCATCCACTAAATTGCGGATAGCGATCCGGATTTTGTCAGCAGCACGAAGTAAAGAACGGCGTTGCTTAGTCCTAACTTGTTTTTGGTAGGCACGGCTAATTAATTTGTCAAGGTGAAAGCATAATCTCACGATTCGCTCTATGTCTCCCTTGCCAATCTCTAAAACCGTTTCTCCGTCGTAACCAGTTAAAAATGTTCGCACCCCAGGATCGAGCGCAATTACCTTATTCTGGGTAGTTGTTTCTGTGGAAATATGCTCTGGAACCACAGCAAACCAACGTCGCCTGTCTCGCACTAACTGGGTGCCATACTCGCAAGAATCTGGCAGTGGTTGGGAAGAGTCAAAACCACATCCTTTGGTTAGTTGAGGGAACCAAGTGCCTTTGGTGTAATTGCCATTTTTGAATTTAATGGTGGCTACTGATTGGCGACAACTACGAAACTTTGCTTCACCATTATTGGCTTTTGCTTGCCTCCAAGCGTCGTAAGCATCTTGTACAGCGTTGGCTTTGGGGTGTCTCGGTACTGTTTTCAACCAATCTGGCAAATCGTTAAGGATTTGGGCTTCTAAATCATAGCTGCTACCTCGGAAGCCATTTTTTAAAGCCTCTATGCAACGGTTGTAAACAAAGCGACAACCGGCTAACCAATGTCGCCAAATTGAGTTGAGCTTGCTATCAGGATAAACCCGAATTTTCTTCACAGAGTTCGGGGCTAATTTCGCTGTCAATTTCTGTGAGTGTCGTTTTTGGTTTTTGTATTTCCGAGTCTTCCCTGAGTTTTTTTTCGTACTTACGGAGTCCGTAAAGCCTTGAGCTGAAACAGTGGACGACTGACAACATATCTTGCACGAGTTCTGTCTGTGGACTGTATTTTTGCTGGTAAAGAACCACGAGTTTACAATCGAATTTTTCACACAGCCATTCGATGAGGTCGAAGCCAAATCGGGCAAGTCGGTCTTTGTGGGCAACGACAAGACATTGGATATCGCCGCTGATAATTCGTTCCAGAATGGCGTTAAGCTTTCGCCGCCTAAAATTGAGTCCCGATCCAATTTCTGTGATGACTTCACAGCCTGGGTAACTTGTAGTAAGTGCCTCAGTTTGTCTTTGGAGATCGTCTCTTTGGCTGGATGTTGAGACTCTGGCGTACAAAACTGTAGAAGGTCGAGCAAGCTCAGTTGTACCGGATTTTTGTTTGAGATATTCGGCAATATCGTAACGTCTTTGTCCTGCCTCGGTTTTGATGGCCTTGATGAGGCCATCTTCTGACCATCGGGCAAGGGTTCTGGGGTTAACTCCCAAAGCCTTAGCTGCTTCTCTTGGTGTGACATACGGCATGGCATTCTTATGGAAGAACACTTTTTATTTTATTTAATGCTGTCCGATATGTCCATTATATCTGTTAAAGTCGTGTAAACTGCCTTTAGGTCGTCTGTCTCACCACTACTTCCGTATCACTACCAAGCATCATAACTTGGCTGTACAATAAAGGGTTCTAGCCGTGGGTCGCCCGTATTCTTAGCCTCAAACGCTAAGGATAATGACTACACTTATTACCTAGCAAAGCTTTTAGGCTAGCGGACAGGTCTGTTTAGCAGACCAAGTAAGGAAAAACTATAAATATGGAAAAAAACTATACATTTCAATTCAATCCTTCCACTGCCTTAGAAGCCCTGAAAGCTGGTAAATACGACCCGCTTAACTTCTACGAAGCGCGTTTAGACCTGTTTAACCTCTCGGTAATGGCAGACTATGACCAACTCATTTGCCTACCCACATTAACTGCTATCGACAAATACTGGTATCAGATTGAAACAGCCCGAAAAGTCCTCAGACAAATGGGTGGACGGGCATTACTAGCGGATGAAGTCGGATTGGGTAAAACCATTGAAGCGGGACTAATCATCGCCGAATACTTAGCTAGGGGGATGGTAAAGTCCATCCTAGTGTTAACTCCGGCATCCCTAGTTTCCCAGTGGCAATCAGAGTTAAGTGACAAATTTAATATCGCTACTATCACCACAGATAACCGTGACCCACAACAACCGATAGACGAATTTTGGACAAATAATCCGCGAATTATCGCTTCATTAAACACGGCTAAGTCTGCTAAACATTATCTTCACGTCACCAGTCGTACTTGGGATTTGGTTGTTGTCGATGAGGCACACCATCTAAAAAATCGCAGTACCCTCAACTGGAAACTGGTCAACGCCCTCAATAAGCGGTTTATCCTCATGCTTACTGCTACGCCAGTGCAGAACTCCCTTGTGGAACTGTTTAATCTGCTAACCCTCCTCAAACCGGGACTGCTACAAACAGAAGCCGCTTTTAAAAAAGAATACGTCAATTCCAAGAATGGACGAGTCCCTAAAAATCCCGAAAAGTTACGCACTCTGATGCGGGAAGTTATGGTACGAAATACCCGCGCCCTAGTAGATGTCAAACTGCCCAAACGCTTCGCCACCACAATTACCGTTACCCCGGCAGCCGGAGAGGAGAAACTTTACCAAGACTTGAGCAAGTATCTACGTTCTTCAGAGGACAAACTAGACAGACTCTCCCGTACTAATTTGCTAATGCGAGCGGGTTCATCCCCTAATGCTTTAGCTGACTCCCTCAAGCAACTGACTATCCGCCTACCCGATGAAGAACTGAAGTCTTTAGCTGCACGAGCATCCCAAGTCAAGCAGGTCGAGAAAGCAAAAACCTTAGTAGAGATGCTCTCCAAATCTCGCCAGAAAACCTTAGTTTTCACAACCCATAAAGCAACTAGCACCTATTTAGCTAAAACGCTGCAAGCGGAAAATATCCCCTTTGCAGAATTTACTGGCGGAATGTCCCTTAAACAGAAAGATGAGGCTATAGCCGCATTTCGGGATAATGTTTCTGTACTCTTAGCATCGGAAACAGGGGGAGAAGGACGTAACATCCAGTTTGCTAATGCGATCGTTAATTATGACCTGCCCTGGAACCCAATGAAAATTGAACAGCGCATTGGTCGTATCCACCGCATCGGACAAACCCAGGATGTTTTTATTTTTAACTTCTGTCTCAAAGGCAGTATCGAAGAGTATATTCTGCGGATACTGCACGACAAAATTAATATGTTTGAACTGGTAGTCGGAGAAATTGAAACAATTTTAGGCAATGTGGATGATGAATTTGACTTTAGTGAAGTTGTCATGGATATCTGGCTTAAGCATCAAGTTAAACCCGAATTAGATCAAGCCTTTGAGCAATTGGCAGATAATTTGTTGAAAGCCCAAAAACAATATGAGCAAATTCAAGAACTGGATGAACAGATTTTTGGTGAAGATTTTGAAGCTTGAAAAATTGATTTGATTAAATATGTTATCCGACCCAATAATTACTACTTTAGAAAAAATTGTAGCTCTCCATGACGGAATAGCTGAACCGGCTGGGGAACACGTTTTAAATGCGCTGTTAAATGAAAACATAGCCTCGTTACTTTCTCTACCAGAAGAAGTAACTTTTACAACTATCACTGATGTACCTCAAAGTGTTTTTGTTACTTATCATTCAGAAGTATTAAATAAATTATCTGAACTATTAGCTGTCAAAGGGCAGATTAGTGCCTTGGGTGTAAAATTTGATGGCTATCTAAAAGCTACGGGATTTGACAAAAGCATACCAGAGAGATTCAAACCTCAAAATGGGTTAATTCGTTTTGTAGATGCTAAACCATCAACCACTCGCTACATTTTATGTAATGTGGCTTACACAGCGAATGCCGAAGAAAAAAGGATTGGTCTAGTTTCGTTTATTATCAATGAAATAACAGGAGTAACACCAGTACAAATTGGGGATGCTTTATTTTGGGAGTCTGACAGAATGGATGTGGATAATCAAGAAACACCATTTTCTATTCCTTTTGATGAGTTGTTGAAGTTAATCGAACATCAAAGTGGAATATTGATTGGAAAATCTTTAGATAATTGGCAGGCTAAATTAACAAGAGCAAGAGCTAGGGATGAAGAAAGACTCAAGGATTATTACAACACGATTAGCTCTGGGATTCGCCACAAGATTGAGTTAAAAAATTTGATTGGTGATGAATTAGACAAAGAATTAGCTCGAATTGAAGCTACTAATAGAGAGCTAGATCGAAAATTGTTAGATATCCAAGAGCGTTATGCAATGAGTGTAGAAGCTTGGTTGCACAGTGCAATGATTATCCATCTACCTACAGTACATATTCAATGTGAGTTGCAAAGAAAGAAAACGAAACGGACTGTAACAATAGTTTGGAATCCGTTCACTAAAATTATTGAACCTCTTTGCTGTGAATTATCAGGAGAACCTGTTTACGATTTCTATTTAGATGATCTATCAGCTAAAATTATCTCCCCGACAGTTTGGACTAGATAGGGGTATAGCCGAGATACGATACTGTTGGCGAAATATTTCTTAACATTCTTGGCGATCGCAAGAGGTATCTGTTTGGTCATAAATAAGTTATGCGCTCTATAAACAGGCTCGGGCTATGTTACCTAAACCCACCCTCATCACACCAATTCCAGAACTCACCGTTCGGGTTGCCCAAGCAGCCTTCCCTAAAGGCAACACCTTCATGCTCATGCGCGATGCCTTGGGTACGATCTTCACAGATGGGGATTTTGCTGAACTCTTTCCCGACAGAGGTCAACCTGGCTTATCTCCGTGGCGACTAGCTCTGGTAACTATCATGCAATTTGTCGCAGGTCTGTCTGACCGTCAAGCCGCAGAAGCGGTGCGGAGTCGAATTGATTGGAAATATGCACTCTCTCGCTTAATTAACTGACCCAGGTTTTGACTTCTCGGTGTTGTGCGAGTTCCGCCAGCGTCTAATTGATGGTAGTGCTCAAGAGATTATACTAAATAAATTACTGTATAAATGTCAGGAACTGAGCTTATTAAAACCTCGTGGTCGTCAACGCACTGATTCGACAAATATATTAGCAGCTATCCGAGATTTGGGGCGTTTAGAATGTATTACTGAAACCCTACGCTACGCTCTTAATGCTGTAGCTAAAGTTGCCCCAACCTGGTTAACCAATTTAGCCTCTCCTGCATGGTACGAGCGTTACTCTAAGCGCGTTGAGGAATCTCATCTGCCGAGAAAGCCAATGGAACGGGAAGAATTCGCATCTCTAGTGGGGGCTGATGGCTTCAAGTTAATGGAAGCTATATATAGTAGCAAGGCACCGCCCCGATTGAGGCAGTTATCCGAGGTACAAACCTTGCGCCAACTATGGCTACAACAGTTTTATGCACCGGAGTCCACAGTTCGTCTACGTTCACAAGAAGATCGTCCTCCTTGTGTGCAGCAGATTCGCTCACCTTATGATATGGAAGCCCGTTACGGGACTAAGAGAACTACGCACTGGACGGGATATAAGGTTCATCTGAGTGAGAGCTGTGATGAAAATTCACCTCGGTTGATCACCCATGTAGAAACAACTAATGCTCCTGTAGGAGACCAACTCGCCACACCCATCATCCACCAAGCTCTACAAAACAAAGAACTCTTACCTCAACAACATCTGGTTGATGCGGGTTATACCAGCGTATCTCTGATGGTTAGTGCCCAGCAGGAGTATGAGGTTGAACTGTTTGGACCAGTGCCTAATAATCATCATTGGCAGGCAAAGGCTGAACAAGGCTTCGATACTAACAACTTTAATATTGATTGGGACAAGAAAGTGGTGTACTGTCCAATCGGCAAAACCAGCCAACGTTGGAAGCCCAGCCATGACGTCAATGGAAATTCTACAATTTATATCGCTTTTGCCCAAAAAGATTGCCAGGTATGTCCTGTCCGAGACCAATGCACCCGTTCCTTAAAAAGTGGTCGTTCGCTAACACTGCGGACACAATCAGATTGGCATATTCTACAGCAAGCCCGCGCCTATCAGCAGACGGATGAGTTCAAAGCGATTTATGCCCATCGGGCCGGAATTGAGGGTACTATCTCCCAGGCAGTGCGGGCATTTGAACTACGCCGTTGTCGGTACATTGGTCTTAAAAAGACCACATTGCAGCATATTATCACCGCCGCTGCGATTAATGTAGTACGTTTGACGGCCTGGCTGCGAGGAGAGCCTTTGGCTCAAACCCGTAAATCATCGTTCGCCCAACTAGCACCCGATTAATTAAAGCTGTTTACAGGTATGTCAAACCAGTTAACAAGTATAAATCGGCATCAGGGCTGTTGAAAAAAGCTGTTTACAGGTTTATAAGCTGTAAACTTGTTTATCATAAACTTGTTTACGACTTTTTCGACTCAGATGCCCAAACCTAAAGGCGGGAGAGGTAAGAAAGCTCCCTACGACACCAAGCTGGCACGTATCCCAGTTCCCCTTGCTGAACAAATTAATCAGTTGGTGGAACGCTATCAAGAATATATAGCTGAAGGTGGTGAGCCACTTTCTCCTCCAATTTTGCTTTTTGAGAAACCTGTTAACAAGATTAATCCCCGCTCCGATAAACCTGTTAACAACTTAAACTCACCACCCAAACCATTGCCGAATGCTGAGGAGCTACTCAATAAACTAAGAGGGCATAACCAGAAAAGCAAAGCTACTTATCTAGATGTAAAAATATTGCTCGCTTTTCTGACATCTTCTACGGAGTCACCACAGGCAGAAGATTAGATCTACTTAACTTATTTAGGACCAAACAGATGCCTCTTGGCGATCGCCAAGAATGTTAAGAAATATTTCGCCAACAGTATCGTATCTCGGCTATACCCCAAAGGTGCGTCCAGGTTTTGAGTTGAGTGACCAAACGAAAAGATACGCTTGCTGTAATTCAATCCAGATGCAACAACTTGACTATTAATTCAATTCAGATGCAGCAACTTGACTATTAATTCAATCCAGATGCAGCAACTTGACTATTAAATCAATTCACTTTTTGTTAAAAGGGCTAAAAAATTAGCTAATTGTTGCGTCAGCTAAAGTCAGGCAAGTGCAGTATAAAGTCAGGGGTTTGCAGTATAAAGTCAGGCAAGTGCAGGTAAAGTGCAGGGGCTGCACTTTACCTGTATTTACCTGAAAATACCCTGCAAACGCCTGACTTTTTCGGTCAAATTACTGCTTTTTTGTGCTGTTCGTGTCTCGACCTGTTGAGGTTGGTTATGACTATTCTCAATCGGTAGCAAGCAATGGTTTTGTGATCACAAACCCTGATTAATGCGTGTAGACGAAAAATAATGCACCTTTATGAATGGGACATCCTAGGTGTCAAGGCGATCGCGTTAGGCTAGCTATCGGACGAGTGATTCCCTCGTGATCATCGACATTAGCCGGCTGCTTCGCTTGCATACAGGATGGCAAGGCGCGATCGCGTTGGGCATCCATCGCTAATGCCGAACTGCACCAACTCGAATGCGTCGTGGGATGCCCTGCTCGATCGTAAAGGCGGCGAACCTGCACACCCACTGGCTCGCTCCTGGCTTCAATATCGACTCAAAAAGCGAACGTACAGCGGGCGTCAAAAGCGTACAGCGGGCGAGTCAAACTTTCGCCTCAAGGCTTCCCAGAGTGTGCGTGAGCTAACTTCAATTTCCAACTGTTCTCATCGCAGTCTTGTAAAAACCCTAAATTGGCAAAAAGTGCTCAAATTCGACTCTTGTACGTACATTTGACATGGCTTGCTACGCAACTGGCGCGCTAATTACGAGGATTTAGGAGGATTCAAGAGGTGTCGGAGTACAGAAAATCACGCCAAAAGCAACAATTCTTTACAAAAACTAATAAGCATTTATACTTAAAATGAGGCTAAAAGTAGGAAATAGGAGGTGTAATGAGTAATAAATGTGCTGTTTTCTCCTCTTTTTTCCTCCTTATTTTTGGCTAAAAATTTTGAACCAGTCAGAGCGACTTTTCTGCATTAGTTTGGTCAAGGTGCACTCGGATTGATAGGGTCAATGGGGAGCTTGCGTCAAAGCGGCTTGCAGGCTTATTCGGATATTCGAGTAACGGTAGCCGAGTCACGAGTTGCACCTTTTAAGGTCGAGACAATTCTTTGAAAGCGCAATGCTGTCGGCTAGTCTAGTAATAGTAGCTATCGCCACAAACACCTAAAAACTGGGGGCTGGGGGTGTCAAAGGGCTTGAATTTTACCCCATATTCAACTGTTCCGATAAATGCCATCGATGCCATGTTAGCCCAGTGTGTCAAAGGATTTGAATTTTACCCGATATCCAACTGTGCCGATTGCGCGAACATTGCTCCTACTGTTGTGACAACTTCGTAGCAGCACTGGCATCAGTTGCGACAACTGTCCCATTGAACTTGGGTAGCGTCGGTACAGCCTTAAACTTAGAATCGCTTGGCGATCGCGCTCTTCAGAAATCAAGTACAACCGTGGCGTTAAGCGAAGGCAATTGTCACTACCTTCAAAGTGCCTAGTTTAACAAGTTTCCCGACAGGAGCTCTGACTACAAATTTTACTTGCTTGCCTTCGTAACGGTTAGAGCATTCTGGCAGCCCAAAAATTTACTGAGACATCTCGCTTTTTTGTACAAAAGTGCGGTAGCACGCTCATTCAATAAAGCCAAGCCAACTGAACTGCAACTCTTGCTATAAAACGGCTACCGCCATTGTTCCGATACATTGATATGCAATAGCTGAATTTGGGGCGTTTTAGCAACAAAAATCGCAGGAAAACTCATAAAAAATAAATTTTATGCAAGATAAGAAGCTAGGAAAAAAAGTGAGGAGCAGTCGTAGCAATAGCAATGTTGGGAGATATATTTATACCGATACCGGTAAAGGAAAGTTCCGGCTAAGTTTTCTAAAACTTATAATGCGATCGCTCCTACCTACAACGGCTTTCTCAGGCACAAGCGATCGCTGTACTCGCTACATGGCTCACGCCCTTCAACTCAGCAGAGCGGTAAATTAAAGTCGCCACATCTTAATTATTCGCCCGCTCGCGAATTCAGAATAAAGGAAACAAAACGATCGCATAAAGCTATACTCAAACCACAAGATACAGTTGTTGCTCGTAGAGTAGTGATTGCTAACGGGGGTGGAGTCCCTCACATTCCAGATTGGGTCGGGCAGATTCCAAGGAAGTATCCAAGCGATCGAAGGACTGCATTCCCAACAGTCTGGCGTATAACCTTTACCCAGTAAAGCTTTAACGGCTTTTGAGTCCAAAACTGTCGTTCGAGTACGGTTATAGTTCCCATGTCAAAACAATATTTTGTCTTTGGCAGTGTTGCTTAACGATAATGCGATCGCTGAAGAGATGAAACTATTTATTACGCTCAGATCAACTCAATACGTTTGCGCTCGCAGTCGTTGAGTGCAATCGCCACCTGAATAAATCTGCGAACACATCCTTAGACCGCATAGTGTCAATACAATGGAATAACCTTTCGCTTTCAAGTCGATTATAAATTCGCCTGAAGTAAACGTCTTTTTAATCCTGTGCGACTACTATATTGAGCATGAAGTTGTTTCAGCCGTGTTGAAAAATTAGCTTGTTGGTTTTGATAACCCGCTAAGTCTCGGAGTTTTAAAAGTAACGGCACTACTTCATCGTAAGATTTAGAAGTTCCTTTTTGAATAAGAGCCTCTACATCTTCCCAAGCAGCCGTTTCTCGCAGAGCCAAAGCTTCCAATTCTCTGACTCGTAAAGCTTCAGTTGCCTGTTCTTTTCTGCGTTCGCTCTGTTTTTGTTCCTGTTCAGCGCTCTCTAAAAGCTGTCTAATTGTTCGTTCTCCTGTAATTACATCTTGCATAAATTCCATCATTTGTGATAATCTTTTCCGCAATTCAAAGGACAGATTAGCTTCTCCTTTGGCTAACCGCAGTAAAAAGGTATCGCTTTCAGAACGCTCGAGTTTTGTGATAGCTGCTTTTAGGCTCTTTTCTGAAAGAGAAGGTTTAGCAGCACTAGCAGTTGTTGCCACCTTTAGCAGATGCTCATTCAATTCAAAAGCATCTATAAAAGCCTCTAACGATGAAGATAACTTACCCAATCCAGGAGGAACAGGTGGCTCTAACTCTTCTTCATTGAGTTCATCAATATCAAGATAGCTAATCGCTTTCAGCCAAGCCAGATAAAGTAAACGATAATCTCCCTGCAAAATTTCCTGGCGCAAACCTATCAAAGAGGATAGATTTCCTTCTCCCTCTATCCACCCAAAACCTTCGTCGTCCTCCAGAGAAATTTCTAAAATGACAAAATTCTTAATTTCAGAAACAGCAATCAGATCTTCAATGCAATATTTCTGCATCCGTTCAACATCAATCAGACCTTTGGGAAAACGAAACATTAGTTGTAATGTTCCCCAATTAGCCATGTAAAACATGGCATCAAAGTATTGGACTAATAGGTCTTTTTGGTCGCCTCGAAAATCTCCATAGCTATAAGTAAATATCGCCCGAGTAGAACTTAGTTGTACGCGACTAGAGAGTAGGCTGACTGCTTCTTGTTCAGCTTTAGTCAAGGGTCGGTCGAGGGTTTGAAACTCGTAGTATTGATATTCGCTCATAAAAATACATGGTAAGTGGGAAACTCACAGTTTTTAGACCTGAGAGGGTCATTTTGGGTTACTGCAAATACATGGCCGAAATGGCAAAGGCTTGTTCAGGAGTACCGTAGAAACTGCCATTCTTGAACATACAAAGCTCATATTTTTCATTGCTGTAGGTGTAAAACCCCAGACTCCAAGATTCTGCATCGCCAAAGTAGCGCAGCCGACACAGGTGAATGGGGCTATTTCGCCTTCGTTCTAAATATTCCTCGCGAGATACGGGAAAGTCTTTGGGTGGAAAATCTGGAGGGCAATCAGGTTCTTTATAGGCATCAATGTAACAAAACTGACTGCGAAAGCGGATCTCTAGGCGAGTGTACTTGCCAGCGTAGTTAGCTGCTGCATAATCGAGAACACGCTGCTTTACCTGTTGTTGAACGGCTGGAGGGATTTTAACTCCGCCTGAATTTGGATCATTTTTCACCCAAGGGGACATTTAACTGCTCCGATACGCTACTGACAGAGTTAGTCTAATTGACTTGCCCAGTTTAGTTGCTAACATTTAATTAAACTTTAGATTTAAGTTGCTCAAGCTAGAGCTTGAGCTAACTCCAACGAACCTGTACCTGTAACTAAAACTGATCAATATACCTATCCCGCCTATCTATAGCAATCCTAAATGAGTCACAAAAATTTATCTTAATTAATACCAACTTAATCAGGATTGGTGAAGCCCAATGTGTTTGCAATTGATTTAGGATTGCTATATCAGCTCGACGCTCGCCAACCAGCCAGAAAAACCGAATCTTTATTACCCGGTGCACTCCACTTCAAATAATCTTGCCGATGCCGTTCATTCAAAGCTCTTGCCAAAGATTTGGCATCAGAACAAATCCCAATTACCCTCAAATATTGCCTCGACTTTGTGCAAGCCACTCTTGCACTCGCCTGCAGGTAAATGCACGTAGTCGAAACTGACACCCCATTCCAATCTGAGTAGCTAGCAACCCATCTCCAGCGTCCATTGTCCCAACACCGAACATTGACAGTGCCTCCGATTGGCCCAATTGCATACAAAGGCGTGTACATTAGAGTTGCCACGTCAGTTCCAAAGTGCATCGAGGAACAGCCGGGATCTGGTGACTTGCGAGGCCAAAATGCACTGCTGATTTGATATCCTGCAATTGTGTCTCCTAGTTGTGGAAAAGTCGCCCATTTTCCGCTAAACTTAGGGGCATTGTTAAAACCACTTTTGCCACTGCGAGCAGTTTCGGATTGTTCTGATGCAGGTGTTGCCTGTTGATTATTAGTGCTCGATGATTGCATTGATTGCATTGATTGAACTGTTTGCACTGATTGCATTAGTTCTAGTAAGTAGTTTGTCGTGTGATTATCAATACTCTTAAGGAATTTATAGACAGCAGAGGATTAACCGTCTACCAGTTTTGGAAACAGGCGGGGATAACCCAATCAGCGGGTTATCGGCTTTACCACAACCGTGATGTGTTGTCATCAAAGCGGGTGTTAGACAAAATACGTACAGCTTATCAAATACAACCATGGGAGTTGCTGAGGTGGGAACCAGACAACATATTGTCCCTATAAAAGACCCAGAGCGCATCCAAGAATACGCTCTCAAGCTAGCCAGGGAAGGTAAACTTCAATATGCAATATTAGTGAATGTAGCTACCCAATTGCATCAGGCTTTGAAAACAAAACTTTTTCAGGAAACAGGGCAAGAAAAGTCTCCCTATGAGGACTTAAAAATTACCCCTAAATTAGTAGCACATCTAGAAAAACCATTTGAAAAATTCTTCACAGCGGATTTCTGGGAAAAGAATGCTGAGTGGATTATGAATCACTTAGATATCTGGAATCAGGGAGAGACCCATTCAGACCTCCAGCCTGGAATGCTGGCTTTTTCTCCTGACCCCTCCTTCTCAAAATCAGAATCCTGGACAGAATCCCAGATAATTAATGCGTGTGGATATCATGTAGCCGATGAATTATTACAGCAAATAAATGTACAAAACTTATTAGCAGATGAATTAGCAAAAATATTAGAACTTGCGCCTCTCCCAGTTCCAGTAACTGAACCCCGATTATTCAATAATAAAGCTACTGTTGCCCTGCCAACAGCCGCTTTGATGGCTTCCAGTCTCCGTGCCCAGATCCGGACAGATTTATGGGGAGAGGCTGCCAGCAGTATTGCTGTTTTCCAACATCAAGCCAAGGGCAACCCTAGCAATTATATTGAGCATTACATTAGCAGCCCTGGTGACATTACCTTGCTCCCTTGGGATGAAGCCCAGCAAATTATTGATAAATTTGGGTTTACCAGTGCCAAACTGCACATGATTTTTGCAGCCCATACTATGAAACAGGAGACTCCTTGGCAAAGCCTATTTACACTAAAAGCTAGCGATATTGTCAAGGAAATGGGGTGGGATAAAAATCACAAAAAAACTCAAACAGAAAAGCTGCTAGAGATTGCGAAAACAGCATTCGCTCTTGATTGTCTATTGGTCAAAGCTGTTTGGATTGAAGGAATGAATAAGAAAGGGCAAATTATAGCTAGCGCTCCTGTAGGGAGAATGTGGAATGTCTACATCAAACCCCAAGGTCAGTTAAATTTTGAAGGCAAGGTAGACAACCCCTATGAAGTATACATAACAGTCCAACCAGGATTGTGGACTCAAGATTTTTTGAACCGAGCTGGAGCTAAGTCGCGGGAAGCGTTATATCAATTTGGCTATCTTTCCCAACAGGTGCTAAGAATTGATCCGTACCATAACGAATTTGCCTTAAGACTAGCAATTCATGTCACGATAGAAAGCCGATTTCACACCAGTGGTAAATACCGAGTCTTAACCCTGCTAGAAGCGATTTTACCCAAACAAGAAATTGACTCAGCCCGCAGCGATCGCCGTAAAGCTTATAACTTAAAACAGAACTGGGATGATGCCTTACAACTCTTGATAACTTTGGCCTGGCAAATTCAATTTGACCCAGAAACTTATCCAGAGAGACTTCAGCCAGAAAACAAAGAAAGGAACCCAAAAGGCTACCTGGATCAGTGGCTGGCGGCCAAGCTCTTCATACTTCAGCCAGAACCCATCCCAGTCTTGGTAGCAAGCAAGGCTGAACCTCAACAATTAAAGCCTGCTTTGCCAAAGCCAATACCAATAACAAGTGCTGACCTGCGAAAAGCCCGTGAAGACAAGGGATGGAACCAGAGAAAATTGGCTGGCTGGTTGGGGGTCTCACAATCGCTGATTGCTCAGATAGAGCGTGGACAGCGGACTATCAGCCCAGAAATAGGGGCTAAATTGCTCAAGCTGTTGGAAATCCAAGACTGAAGTTCACGACGCGAGAACTACTGACAATCTTGGAGTTACCCAAGCCTCGAAGGAAACTGGGGCTAAATTTATAACCGCCAAAGCGGTCAGGGCATTCTTAATTGCTGAAACCATTGCTGTGATTGCATTTTATTTCTGATTCCTGAATTCTGACTCCTGAATTCTGACTCCTGAATCCTGACTCCTGCAATCCTAACTCCTGACTTCTGCCATAGATGCGTTTGCCCTAACTAGCCCCCCTGAAGGACTCGTTTTTGTAATCAAGTCGGTGAGAGTCGTGTAATCAAAAAAAAAGCTTCAAAAATCGCCCTAAAAGCTTTGCTGTGTATGCGTTTGAGTTTGATTACAAAAATATCCACATCCCAGGACAAAATCATCCACATCCCAGGACAAAATCATCCACATCCCAGGACAATGTTTTTTCAAAACCTTTGCCCTGTCTTGGTTTCAGCCTTTGATTACAAGCCTTATAAGATCTAGAGAAGTTTAGATCAGCCAACCAACAGCCTTTTGCAAAAGGTGAGACAAAGAGTTATTCGCCTACCAAGGAATAGCTCCCGTGAAACCCTGCACAAAAAGACTGGGTGCATTTACCAAGCTCAGTCAGCTTCAACCCCAACTCGCAGCCCCATCAACCCCGCCTGACCCCTTCTGGCTGCCCTTCCATTTGACCAACACCGGGGGTGTCCAATGACATCACCCATCTCCCCCCTGTGCGAATGGCTGGCTTCAGGCGTAGACCCCGACCTCTTCGCCCTCAACGTCCAAACCCTCTCAGACGACACCCCGTACCAATACCTCCTGTACGAAATCAACGCCGCCTCCGGCAGAGTCCACCCCGACGCACAATGGCGGTGGGCCAGAAAGCACTACAGCCACATCGAACACGGCGGCTGGTGGTGCAATGGCATAGACCCCCTCAACAACTGGCAGCCCATGTATTGGGGCTGCTTCAAACCCTATCAGCCCCGAAATGCCTTTGACCCCAAAGGCAAAATCAAACCCGTCAAATACGAACACCCCCCCAAAAGCCCCACCAGAGCCTTCTTCCTGCAAGTCCCAGACCACATCTGGGCAAAAGTCGCAGCACGCTACGGTGTCCCCATCGACCCAGAGGATTTGGGAGACGGGGAGACGGGGAGACGGGGAGACGGGGAGAGGGAAGACGAAAATCTCTCCTCTGCCCCTAGCCCGTGCAGCCCCTCTGCGACCCCTACCTCATCCCCAAACCAGCCTCAGTTCTGGCAATGGGTATGGGACAACAACATCCCCGTCATCATCGTTGAAGGCGCAAAAAAAGCCGGATGCCTACTCACACTGGGTTACGCCGCCATCGCCCTCCCCGGTGTCACCGGCGGTGTCAGAACCAAAACCCCGCAAGGCGAAAAATGCGACCCCTACCTCATCCCCGAACTCCAACACTTCGCCACAGAGGAACGCGAAATATACATCTGCTTTGACCGTGACAGCAAACGCCAAACCATCCAAAACGTCAACCGGGAAATTGGCAA
This sequence comes from Microcoleus sp. B4-C1, assembly GCF_036705285.1. Lineage (NCBI taxonomy): Bacteria > Bacillati > Cyanobacteriota > Cyanophyceae > Oscillatoriales > Microcoleaceae > Microcoleus > Microcoleus sp. B4-C1. The sequence continues at coordinate 24,228 of NZ_JAUBUC010000083.1, forward strand.
ACTCGGCCGCCTGTTCACAGCCGCCCATTGCCCCGTCAAAGTCATCAACCTGCCAGGGCCAGAAAAAGGCGTTGACGATTTCGTGGTATCGAAGGGCGAAGATGCCTTCAGCGCCCTCAAAAATGAAGCGCAAGGCTTCCAATTCTGGCTTGATAGGGAATCATGGCTTTTAACCTATCCCGCGTCTTTAAAGCTAAATTCTCGCTATCTGGGAAAACTCCCCTATCCAGAGTCCGGGTTAGCTTGCATCAAAGCCCCTAAAGGCACCGGCAAAACCCAAGCCCTCACCAACTTAGTCTCACAATCCCTTGACACAGGCGATCGCCGCGTGCTGATAATTACCCATAGGATTCAACTGGGCAGGGCGATCTGTGCCAGCTTAGGAATCAACTACATCGACGAAACTAGGGACTCAGCCGAGGGTAAACTGTTCGGATACGGCTTGTGCATAGACAGCCTCCACCCCCTATCTCAAGCTAAATTCAATCCAGAAGACTGGTTCGGTGCGATCGTCATCATCGATGAGTGCGAACAAGTCATCTGGCACGCCTTAAACAGTTCAACTTGCCGCGAAAACCGAGTCGCCATCTTGCAAACTCTGCAAGAACTTATCCACAATGTCTTGACAAGTGGCGGCTTAGTTGTTGCCCAAGATGCAGATTTATCGGATTACAGCATAGACTACCTAATAGCCATAGCAGGCATTCCTATTTCGCCTTGGGTTGTTGTTAACGAGTGGCGACCAAAACGAGGGCGAGATGTGACTTTTTTTGCTACTTCTAACCCGGCTTCGCTGTATGTGCAGATGGAGCAAATTCTGTCTCAAGAAGTCACTTGTTGTGACCTTGAAAGTCATGCAGAATGCTGTCCGATAAGCTTAAACTGTGCCGAATGTGAATGTAAAAAACCTGCTAAATGCGTTTCAGAAAACCCTAGTGAATGTGAATGTAAAAAACCTGCTAAATGTGGTTGTGAAACAACTGCAAAGTGTAGCCATATAAACTTTGCTGAAGATAGCTCTGTAAACACTACTGAATGTCCTCCTATAGAGCGATATCGACCGCGCATTATGGTTGTAGAAGACTCACAAAAAGTTACAGGCAAATGGTCTTGTCGCAACCTAGAAACACAACTGCAAAAACGCTTTCCTCATCAGCGAATTCTCAGGATTGATAGCGAATCGGTATCAGATCCTAATCATCCCGCTTACGGTTGCATTGACCAACTGAATGCGCTCATACAAAACTATGACATCATCATCGCCAGCCCGACAATTGGCACTGGTGTCAGCATCGATATCCGAGGTTATTTTACAGCAGTTTTTGGCATCTTTCAAGGGGCAGTAGCCGTCAATGACGCTTTACAAGCCCTAGCCCGTGTTAGGGATGAAAATGTACCTTGGTTTGTTTGGACTAAACAATTTGGTCTGGGGAAAATTGGCAATGGCAGTGCTAGTTATCGAGCCATAATTAAATCTCAGCAGAAAGTCATTAAAACTAATATCAAACTGTTGCACGGTGTGGATTTTGACATAGATATCGCCCACGACCCTGTTCACTTGCGGACTTGGGCTTTAATGGCTGCTAGAATTAATGCGGGAATGTGGAATTACAGAGAGGCAATTTGGGAGGGATTAAAGTCGGAAGGGCATCAGGTAATGCTGTGTCGAGAAAATCAATTACAGCGGGAGATTCAAGTTCTGCAAAATCAACAATTGGCAGCTAATAATTGCCAAAACTGGGATTTATTAGAACAGCTAACTGAACAAGCGCAAGAATTAGAAGAGGAATTAGAAAACTTAGAAACTGTAGCTAATTATCTTAGTGATGAGGCAAAAGTAATCAGGGAAGAGAATAAAGTGGCTGAGGCTTCAGGAGTTACCAATGCTGAAAATATTACTCTGTCTGAATATCTGAAATTGAAAGACAAACGGGCTAAGACAAAGGCAGAACTAGACAAGCAGCGTAAATATCAACTGTGGGATACTTATGGAGTGCCTGTTACGCCCGAACTAAAACTCAGAGATGATGATGGCTGGTTGCCAAAAATTAGCCTGCATTATTATCTAAGTTATGACCCTGAATTTGTCAAATTGCGAGATAAAAATCACTTGGCTGGACATCAGGAAAGGGGTAAAGGTAAGGTTTGTCCCCAAGATTTGCGGTTACTTACAGCTAGGGTGGAAGCACTTAAGAAATTGGGAGTGATGGAGTTCTTAAACCCAGACGAAGAGTTTCGAGGAACTGATGCGCTTGTGATAGCTTTTGCTGAGAAGGTTAAACTATGTTCTGTTGATGTGAAAGACTTTTTAGGCATTAGTGTCAATCCCAAGGCTAAGCCAATGGAGGTGGTGCAGTATATTTTAAGGGGTAAGCTGGGCTTTACTTTGCGGCGAGTTCGCCAAGAAAGGTCGGAGGAACGAGATGCTTTAGGTAGGCCCAAGCGCATTAGGGTTTACCAGTTTGAGTTTCCCCAGGATGGCAGGGAGGCGATTTTTGAAGTTTGGCAGCAGCGGGATAAAGAGGCAGTGTCGGCGGAAGCTGCTACTCAGTGTTTAAGAGGGGTATCTAGTGGCACAGGGTCGGATAATAATATAGAGATATCAAAGGGTGTGTCGCCTCTGGATTTCCCTCAACAAAATAATGAGGTGGGAACTGTCGGCACAGGGTCGGATAATAATATAGGGATGTCAGAGGGTGTGTTTTCTCAGGATTTCCCTCAACAAAATAATGAGGTGGGAACTGCTGGCACAGGGTCGGATAATAATATAGAGATATCTGAGGGTGTGTCGCCTCTGGATGAGGAATGGGCTCACACTACTCAAGTGTTTGGAGTGGAAGCTGCACCTGGGGAGACATTAACAACAGAAGGGATGGGAGTAGCAGCTTCATATCAGGTGATAGAACCCGAAAATCACGTCATTCCCACTTATGAGGCAAAAGTACCCCAAATGGCACCGTCTGAGCTGAAAGTTGGCTCGGTGGTGAGGTTCTGCGGTGAAGTTCAGAAATATGTCGTTAGAGCTGTTGCAGGGGCTCAGGTAATGGTGAAATCCCTGTTTTCGGGGCAATTCGTCAACACTTATGCACACCGCTTAGAGCTTGCAGAAGAGGGGACAGGTTGACACTCTCAGGACGGGGCTTTAGACCCAATTTTGCCGTAAAATTGTAAATGCCGTCTGGTCGCCCCTATTTTATATTGTTAAATG
>NZ_JAUBUC010000084.1:0-27371 GCF_036705285.1 Microcoleus sp. B4-C1
GACGGGCGGGACGCCCATCCCACAATAACAATTAAAATTGTAAGTTATTTAATTAGCGCTCCTGAGTTAAAGCTGGCAGCGTTTAATGAGTTAAGTTTACAAGATCCGCTGCCTGATACTCGCAACCATAAAACCCCTCGATAAAAATTTTCTTAATAATTTTGCCACAACAGTTGACTGAAGCTTAACCAACGGATAATCTATTTTAATGAAACTTGCTTCCAAATAGCTTATAATAGTTATGCAATTTTCAACTGCCACTCAAACTCCTAAAAATTATGAAGCGGCGGCATTTTGTTGGGTTATCGCTATTGTTTGTAGCAAGCTGTTCTACAACAGTAAATCAATCTAATCGCACTTCTTCCAGTTTGGCCGTAAGTGAACCTGAAACCCTTGAATTTGCTGTGACTGATGTTCATGGTGCAGAAGATTTGCAGCAAAATTATCAAACCTTTCGCACTGTTCTTGGGGAAGTTTTGGAGAAAAAAATTGAATTGTTCCCTGTCGATAACTATATAGAAGCAGCAGTAGCCCTCCAGTCTGGTCAGCTAAAACTAGCTCTAACAGGGCCATCTGAATATGTGATTATGCGGGCCCGGACAAATGCTGTTCCCATCATTGCCATCACCCGCCCCGACTATCACTCAATTATTCTTGTTCGTGCCAATAGCGAAATTAAGTCCGCAGCACAATTGAAAGGTAAAACAATAGCTATGTGGGAAATAGGTGCAACTGGTGGTCATCTAAGCCCGATTAAAATTCTCCTGGATGCTGGCTTAAATCCCCAATCCGACTTCAAAATCTCAATGTTGGGAATCAAGGGTTTGCAGGCTCTCAAAAAAGACCAAGTTGATGCCTTAGCAATTGGTGTGAATAGATACAAAGATTTACTCAAAACAGACAGTTTATCAACCAAGGATTTTCGGATTATTGCCACAGGGCAACCCTTACCTAATGATTTGTTTGTTGCTAGTAGTAATCTGCCTAATACTCTTGTTGAAGAAATTCGCGATCGCCTGGTCGAAAATCAAGATCAGCTAATTGAAGCAATTTTAGTTGGGAAAGATAATGATAAGTATCAAGGAGCTAAACTGGTGCCAGCAAACGACAGTGATTATAACATGATTCGTGAAGTTTATAAAGCTATTGGTCAGGGGAATGTTTTTTAAGGTTAAGTTTTATCTAATGCCTACTTTGTAGTAGGGCGTTAGCCCTTAATCCATAAACTATAAGGAAGATTTGGTACTAGGAATCAGAAAGTTTATTTACGTGCATTTACTAATTGATAAAGTTGTTAAAATTTAGCTCAGGTTGCCAGTATGCAAAAGTTTGAACAGGGAGAGAATAGGGCTGTGAGGTTCAAAAACCTTATCCTAAATAGAGGAAAAAATAATGCCGCTGTCACTGAAGGATCTCGCGACATCAAAAATCCTCTCAAAAAAACTCCCTTCACTGCAATTAACCGTTTCATTTCTCGCTTAAGCATTGCCCAAAAAATTAATTATGGCTACTCCCTAGCAATTGGAATAGCCGTACTAGGAACCACAGGGGGAATGATCTGTGGAGACTATTACCAAAAGCAAGCTTTCAAAGCTTTAACCTTCGCCGACGATCAACAAGATTTGCTCAGGGATTTAGAATATTCCGTGCAGGTAGTCCAGTCACATCCCAAACGACTAATATCTATCTTGGGAGATTCAATCTGGTTTGAATATGAAACTGCTAAGTTCTCGAAAGATGTTAATGCAGTTAAAAAAAATATTGCAGAAATAGACACTTTTAGTGAAGAATACTCGGAAGAATTAGCAGTAAATTATGCTGAATTAAAGGAATTATTAGACGGTTACACAACTGCGACAGATTCGTATTCTAAATTGCTCACCTCTTTTTGGAAAGAAATAGCTCCCTCCTCACTAAAACCAGAGGACGTTAAACAGGCGCAGCAGCAAGTATTGGATTTAATCAGAGGGGATAGAGCTGTTAAGCTCGATGTTAAGTTTGAGCGACTCTCAGAGAGTTTGAGCTTGATGACAGAAGTAGCTAATGCACAGGAAAGACAAGCCTCTGTTAATTTTAATATAGCTGAGAAATTGCGAGTGCAAATCATCGTAGTGAGTATGTTAGTTTCAGTTGTGATCGCTACTTTTCTAGCCATCTGTACCAGCCGCGCGATCGCCATCCCTATCCAAGCTGTAACCAGCGTTGCTAAAACTATTACTCAACAAGCAAATTTTGATTTGCAAGCACCTGTCACCACAGAAGATGAAGTAGGAACCTTAGCAAAATCCATCAATCAATTAGTTCAATGGGTAGCAGAATACACCGATGAATTAGAGCTGGGTCGCCAAACTTTGGAAGAGCGAGTAGAAGAAAGAACAGAAGAGCTTACAGCAGCGCTTCACCAACTTAAACACACCCAAACCCAGTTAATTCAAACCGAAAAAATGTCCAGTTTAGGGCAGATGGTGGCAGGCGTAGCCCATGAAATAAACAACCCTATTAACTTTATTCACGGCAACCTAGAATATGCCAACGAGTATATTATAAACTTGCTGCATTTACTTCGTCTATATCAGCAGGAATACCCGCAACCCACAGAGGCGATCGCAGAAGAAATCGCAGAAATAGAACTAGAATTTATCACAGAAGATTTACTAAAACTTCTTGAATCTATGAAAATAGGTTCAGAACGCATCCGGCAAATAGTTTTGTCTTTGCGAAATTTCTCTCGCTTAGATGAATCTCAAATGAAATTAGTTGATATTCATGAAGGCATTGACAATACACTGTTGATTTTGAACAGTCGGCTCAAGCAGGGAATTGAAGTTGTCAAAAACTATGGAGACTTGCCAGAAGTAGAGTGTTATCCAGCGCAGCTAAATCAAGTATTTATGAATATTATAGCAAATGCGATAGATGCACTAGAACAATCATCCCATGACTCTAAAAAAGGGAAAAATCCTCAGATTTTAATTCAGACGCAAAAGTTGGACAGTAGCCAAATTCTGGTGCGAATTTGCGATAACGGCCCTGGCATTCCATCCGCAATCCAAAACAAGCTATTTGACCCATTTTTTACAACTAAAGAACCAGGAAAAGGCACTGGTATCGGACTCGCAATTTGCTACCAAATTGTGGAAAAACATCGGGGAAAAATAGAGGTAATTTCATCTTTGGGAGGGGGAGCAGAGTTTGCGATCGCACTCCCCGCCTCATCTCAAACTTGAAGCTAGATATTGTCTATTTTGAGGACATTAATGTGTTAACGACGGCACATAATTTGTTATTCGACTATTTAAACTCAGCTCCGACAGCCGCCCAATTTCCCAAACCAGCCGATTTGCTCAACCAGTTGACAGCCCGACGTAAAAAGTCGGGGCGAACTGGGCAGATATAGAGGCGCTTTTGGACTTAGTAAAAAACCATTAGCGCGAAAATTGAGCGGAAAACAGAACTCTTGGTGACAAGAAATCTGAAACCGTTGAATCACAAATGATGGAAATGGATGGGGGCGGAGGGACTTGAACCCACACGACCGTTTCGGGTCAACGGATTTTAAGTCCGTAGCGTCTACCATTCCGCCACGCCCCCCTTTGGTCAAGCTGCTGTGGTTTTGAGCCACTAACAGCAACAGCCTTTTATTCTACAGGCAAAACCCCGATTTACGCAACCCCTAATCAAAAAATTCCCAAAAGTCGCGCTGGATCTCCGCAAGCGGTACAATAGTTAACCAGCTAACGGAGCGTGTCAACTGACTTACCGGTGTTATTATTCCCCTAAAGCAAATCTATGTATATTACCTTACTGCTTTACGCCGTCTTGGCAGGAGCCTACCTCCTGGTAGTACCCGCGGCCACCTACGCTTACCTGAACAGCCGCTGGTACGTCGCTACCTCTTTTGAGCGTGGCTTCATGTACTTCTTGATGTTCTTCTTCTTCCCAGGTATGTTTCTCCTAGCTCCATTTTTGAATTTTCGGCCCAAACGGCGGCAGATAGAAGCCTAAATGCGACGTATTGACGTAATTGGAATCAGTGTCGGCTTTTTTGTAGCAGGTGGGTTTGTCTACTTGCTACTGCAATTTGCCGGACTCGACAGTATGAATGCCGGGATTTGGAGTCAGTTGTTTTTGGTTGCTGGCTTGATTGGCTGGCTGGTGACTTATTTATTTCGAGCACTGACTCAAAATATGACCTACAGCCAGCAATTGCAAGACTACAAAGAAGCTGTCTTGCAGAAGCAACTGGATGCACTCACTCCTGAAGAATTAGCCAAACTTCAAGCCGAAATTGAGCAGGAAAAAGATAGTTAGTCAGTGGTTAGTTGTCAATTGTCAGTGGTTAGTTGTTAGTTGTCAGTGGTTAGTTGTTATATCATGTCCGGTCGAGCGATCGCGATTTTTGTAGGGGCGGGTTCACAAACAATACCGCCCATAATTGACAATCTCAAAAACCCGCCCCGACCGGGCTATTATGGTTAATCGCTCGGACATGATATTAGTTGTTATTAGCTAATACCAACTGCCAACAACCAACTGCCAACTGCCAACAACCAACTGCCAACAACCAACTGCCAACAACCAACTGCCAACAACCAATGACTGATGACTAATAACTAATGACTATTTCTAATTGTTTTGAAAAGTTACGCAAGAACCACCAATGTGCATTGATTCCTTTTATTACTGCTGGCGACCCAGACTTGGAGACAACGGCTAAAGCACTGCAAATTTTGGATGACAATGGTGCAGATGCGATCGAGCTTGGCGTTCCCTATTCTGACCCGCTAGCTGACGGGCCGGTAATTCAAGCAGCCGCTACAAGGGCCCTACAGCGGGGAACGCGGTTAGATGCGGTGCTGGAAATGGTAGCGAAAGTTAGTCCGAATTTGCGATCGCCCATCATTCTCTTCACATACTACAACCCGATTTTGTACCGAGGTATAGAAACCTTCTTGCAGCAAATCAAAAGTGCTGGAGTTCAGGGATTGGTTGTACCAGACTTGCCCTTAGAAGAAGCAGACAGTCTCATCCAACCTGCCAACAAATTAGGGATTGAACTAACATTATTAGTTGCTCCGACAAGTCCCAAAAGCCGTATAGAAGCGATCGCTCGTCAGTCTCAAGGATTTATTTACTTAGTCAGTGTGACGGGGGTGACGGGAGTACGCGAAGGCTTAGAAACGAGAGCAAAAGAGTTGCTGCAAGAACTTCGCGCCGTCACCGACAAACCCATCGGGGTCGGGTTTGGTATATCGCAACCCGAACACGCTCGCCAAGTGAAAGAATGGGGTGCAGATGCTGCGATTGTTGGCAGTGCATTTGTCAAACGGTTGGCAGAAGGTACTCCAGAACAGGGCTTAGAGGCGATCGGCGAATTCTGCAAAAGTCTAAAAACAGCGATTCAAAATCCTTAGTAACTGTACAATACTTTCAGCCATTAGACAGATGTGTGCGATCGGGATGTGCCATCACAATTGCGATTAAAGACCTTGTTGTACTTGAGATAATACACCACATTCCTTCTAGTTCCTGACTAGAAGGTTTTTTTTGAGCCGAACACGCACAACATTTCCACCTATTGCAGGCATGGAGAACCAAACAGCTATGTATGCAAACGACTTTGCCTTCTCCGGTGGGCTGTGCTGCGACTTTTAATAATGGGTAAAAGATTGAGGATTATTCATTCCTTCTTCCTGATTGGTGATTTCTCTCCGCTCGCCAAGCTGAAGAGCCTTCTTCCTTCTTATTTCTTCCTTCTTCCTTCTTCCTTCTTCCTTCTTCCTCCTACTATAACTTGAGGAATGTAACTTGGGATAGATGAAAAGCTACGGTTTCTATTCGTATACTTAAAAAAGTGTTTAAGTGCCTAATTTGGTAAGGCTAGCCATCTACAAAACCACCAGGCATTTGAGCATCTCACAATAGAAAGGAGCATTTTTGTCAGGAACTCAGGGCTAAGTGCCACTGAGCTTGTAAGAAATTGCAAGCTGTTCTGACCAGACCCCCCGCATGGCGGAGACGTTATTTAGGTCACGACACCGGTGAATGCGACGCCAGTTTTCCGCTCTGTCATCTGCAATTAAACAGTTTTAAAGTCACTGAAACAGTGTTGCAGGTCTAACAAGCCTTTATAACCAGGTCGAGGCGAACATTACCCCGCAAGGGAGAAAGGAGACAACCATATCTCCATCGGAGGGGCAACCATACCTCTCCAACCCCGAAAGGCGATTCAAAGCGGTTGAAACCGCCGCGTCGTTTCCTTCTCAGGGCTCAAGCCACGCTTGTTTCCCACTTACCGAGCATTTTTATGAAGACACTAACTGCATTTCTGAAAAAAATTCGAGCTGTACAAATTTTAACAGTTTTTCTGGCTGGCATTTTAGTATTTGTGAGTACGGCCTGCAGCAGCGCCCCTGATATTATGGCAGGAAAAACTGATGTGATGACAGGAAAAGGAAAAACTGCCGACCAAATTAGAGAAGAAGTGCCGAGCGGCGCTGTAACGTCCGAATTCAAAGGCGGCATGAACGATTACAGCGATGTCGATCCTAGAAACAAAAAGATGACAACAACAGAAGCAAAAGCTCAGCTTCTCAAAGATCAAGCGCAGCGCCGCATTGACACGAAATCTAGCAACAATGTAGGTGAAAATGTGCGGCGGGTAGCGGATGATGCGCCTGAAAAACTCGACCAAATTGGCGAAAAGATCAAGGAGGATGCTCGCACCGCCCAGCAGAAAGCTGATGACTTTGGCGACAAAACCAAACAAGGCTTTGCTAATCTTAAAGAAAACACTCGCGAAGGCTTGAAGGGAGCAAAAGATATTGTTAAAGAAGCCACCGAGGGAGCAAAAGAAAGAGTATCAGAGGGTACTGAGTCTCTGAGATATAATACCGCCGGCGGCCAAGAAAATATCAATGATGCAGCACGAGATGCAAGATAGAAGGCTCAAGATGCCTCAGACGATATTTGCTCGAAAGTGAATCGAGATATTGACTGAACTCAACGATAGGCCCAAAGAGCGACAGACTACTAATCTCAAATAACGCTGTTTCCTTTTCTGGAAGCTACATTCCGACAGGGGTTTTAACCTCTGTCGGAATGTAGGTAAAGTCAATCAATTTTAGATTTGAGATTTGAGATTTGAGATTTGAGATTTGAGATTTGAGATTTGAGATCTTAGCATTGACTTGCGCGAGATAAATTCGGGGCCTGTATCCTGGATGCTTTCGGTAAATCGATTTTAGATTAAAGATTAAAGAATTGAAGCATTGACTTGCGCGAGATAAATTCGGGGGACTGGAATGCCACTGCTCTCACGACGGATTCTTTATAATATATATAGATTGTATTTGGACTTTTTAAGGTAATAACTTTTCGATCGGCTTTGCGGAAATTTGGGCGATCGAGCTATATTAAATTCAATTAATTAAGGTGTGTATTTTTCAATACATGACAAGGCAGTGTTTCTACGGTATTTCGCGTTTATTTAATCGCCTTTGAGATTAACAGCAGAAACTTATACGTAAGTAAACAGCTTTAATCGCGATCGCCCAAGTATAAAATATTATTATTTAATAGATAATTTGATTTTTTGATCTACAGCTCGAAAATTATGGTGTTTATGCCCTAAGATAGATAGACCAAGTTTTGTCAAGTTAATGTCTGGGTTGAGGTCAGCCAATATGGACACAATAATAAATGGAGTATATTTGACTAGGGTAATACCGGGGTATCGCTCGATCGCGCAATCGCGCAATCGTACACAGATTCTCGATCGGCTATCGATCGATTCATGGGCGAGAAAGACCGACAACCTGCAGCTAAAATTCTCAAACCTACATCATTGTGGCGGAGGATTTGCGGGAGGCGGTGCTGCCACAATCCCAAAAAGTTGCATTAGCGACCGTTAATTGCATCGGTAGAAATAGTCCTAAACAGAAGAGAAATTTTCGACAGACTGAAATGCAGACCGGTTATTTACAAATACATTAAACCTTCCAATCTTTCAATTAATCTTGACTGTTACCTGCTATATAGAGGTGTATAAAATTTAGCAAAAAGAGGCCACGGATTCAGGATATATTAGAGCAGTAATCCGCAGCCAATCGACAGGGGAAATGGAGGTAAACCTTATCTTGGGAATTGTGTTTTGATGCTAGTAACGATGATGCACGACTTTTATGATGCGCTGGCAGATTTGGCAATCTATGCAGAGGCCCCACCGGCGGAGCGCCAACAAATCCTTGATCGCGTTGGGGCTAGTCAGAAAAAACTCAAAGAATTCGCGCACCATACGCCGATCAATTACCAACACAAGTTCGATCTGGTTGAGGCAGAATTGCTGGGCGTTTTGGGACAGACAGCAGAAGCAATGGAATTGTACGATCGAGCTATTACCGGAGCTAAAGCTAACGAATATGTCAATGAAGAAGCTCTGGCCTGCGAACTCGCTGCTAAATTTTACCTGTCATTAGGAAGGGAAAAAATTGCCAGAATCTACATGATAGATGCCTATGATTGCTATGTCCGCTGGGGAGATAGAGCCAAAATTGACGAATTAGAAAAACGTTATCCTCAATTATTAAAACTGATTTTAGAACCTGCAAAACTCCCTGCAAATCCCTTAGCAAATTTTCCAACACCTGCTGGGCAAAATCCATCGCTTCATCCATCCATTCATCCATCCATTCATCCGTCTGTTTCGGCGAGTGTCTCAGATTTCGGGAATTTTTCAACACTGCTCAAAGCTTGTCAAGCGCTCTCTAGTGAAAGAGAACTCGATCGACTGATTGCCAAACTGATGCAACTGGCGATGAAAAATACAGGAGCTGACAAAGGAGCGCTGATTTTACCAAACGGCAATCAATGGGAAATCGCGGCTACCAGCACGCTCGACAATTCGGGAGTCGAGTGGGCGATCGACTTATCATCCGCAAAACTCGATGACAACAGCGATATCTTGCCCCTCAAAATTGTTGACTGCGTTAAAAATTTATTGAAACCTGTGATTGTTCGGGATCTCACTCAACAACGTGATTGGGATTCCGACTCCTACATCCTCAAATATCAACCGCAGAGCCTGTTGTGTTGGCCGATTCTCGATCGAGGCAGCTTAGTCGGCATTTTGTATCTGGAAAATCGCTTAACCGCAAGAGTTTTTACCCGCGATCGCCTGCAACTTCTCAATCTCCTGTCTTCCCAGGCAGCCATCTGTTTGCAAAATGCTCTGCTCTATAAAAAATATCAGGATTATAACCAACAATTAGAGCGATCGCTAGTAAAAATTAGCCGAACCGAAGCTCAGCTTGCGGAGCAGAAACAAATGCTGCAAGCGATTCTTGATGTCGCTCCGATTTGGATTTGGATGGTTAATCCTAGAGGTAAAGTAAAGTTTTTCAACAAGACATTTTGTGAAGATGTGGGCGTGCCTCTGAGCGAGTTTTTAGCTGTCGATCATTACAAAGATATACTCGGAGAGAATGCAGCGAACTGTCTGGTTTCAGATGCGGCCTGCCTTGCCCAAGATTCGCCGCATTACTCCAACGAAACTCTCAGACTTGTTGACGGCAAACTGCACTATTTAGAAGTCACCAAAGTGCAGTTAAAAAATTCCCAGGGCGAGACAATCGGGATTATCGGTTTGGGCGTGGATGCCACCGAGCGCAAGCGAGCCGCAGAACTTTTGCAAGAGCAAAATCAACAGCTCGAACAAACTTTAAAAAATTTACAACAAGCACAACTGCAAATCGTGCAAAGCGAGAAAATGTCGGCATTGGGTAATTTGGTGGCCGGAGTCGCCCACGAAATTAACAATCCGATTGGGTTTATTTCTGGCAATTTAAGCGAAGGTAAAAGGAGTTTGGAAGATGTAATCGAACACTTAGAATTGTATCGCTCCGATGCCTCGCCATCGGAAATTGCCGACCACGCCGAAGAGATAGACATCGATTATCTTTTGGAAGATTTACCGAAGATGATTGATTCAATGCAACTTGGGTGCGAACGCATTTGCAGCATCAGCAACAGTTTGCGTACCTTCTCGCGAGGCGACAAAGACTACAAAGTTCCTTTTAATATTCACGAAGGCATTGATAGCGCTATTTTAATTTTGAAACACCGCCTCAAAGCAAACGAACACCGCCCGCAGATCGAAGTTATCACTAAATACGGCAATCTCCCTAAAATAGAATGTTTTCCCGGTCAATTAAATCAAGTTTTCATGAACTTGCTTGCGAATGCGATCGATGCCTTAGAAGAGTCAAATATAGGACGCAGTTTTAGCGAAATTACCGCCAATCCCAACCGCATCACGATTGGCACGGATATAGTCGGCGAAGGGTACATTAAAATTAAAATAGCTGATAACGGCACCGGAATCAAAGAGGAAATTAAACAGCAGATATTCGACCATTTGTTCACGACGAAAGGTGTCGGAAAAGGAACTGGATTGGGGTTGGCAATTGTCCACCAGATTGCGGTAGAGAAACATGGCGGAAGCATCGAGGTGAATGGCGAGCCGGGAGTTGGCACTGAGTTTGCGATAATTTTGCCTGTGAAGGGATAAAATTAAATTAAAATTTAATGTTTTTTGGGCGATCGCGTAATAAGATATACTGACTTTAATTCGGGTCTTTTTTTGAAAGCCTTAGCATAACTCTTTTAAAGTTGTATTTTAGACACCCTATAAGTGAGCGCGTCACCCGTTTTGAGTTGGGAGATGTCTATTATACAAAAAAAATTAATCACCAAGGCTTCGCCCTACAAAAATTTATCTTAAATTTAACCAATCTTGAATTTCTTGCGCTAACCAAGCCGCCTCAACCTCTTTCAAATTTTTTGCTACAACATAAAAGTAAGTTCCCATATCGTTACCGGCACGAATCTTGATTTGATTTCCCGAAAGAGAGTTATTGTGAATGAAAGCACCCAAGATTTCTGACATTTCTCCTGTTTCTTGTAAGTATTTACACCCCAATACCAGATGTGTTATTTTAAAATATTTGCGATTAAATTTAACTTGCTTTATCTCAAAAATAACCTTAACTAAGAAACCTATTATAAGTACCGAAATTACTACCCCTACGCTCAATTTTCCTGTTAAAAAGGGGATAATTGTCGGAATGAATATCATTAGCATTACTGTTCCTAGATAAGCAGAGAATAAAGGCTTTCTGACTAAGAGAGCCGGAATTTTAATGTGTAACTCCGTCGCTGATTTGCTAACTTGAATGAGACTGTGAGGCGGTTTAGCAATTTTCCGAACAGTCGCAATTTGAAGATTAGCTCCTTGTATGTTGCCCGATTTCAAAGCGGCTAAAGCCTCTCTAGCCAGGCGGAAACGCTTTTCTAACCCGATTTCCGTCATCTTCTCAATCCAGCTTACCAAAGTAGGATTGACACTCACGCGATCGCTAAACTGAATCCGAGAATCTTTCTGTGGTAAATCCGCAGGTGTCGCCCCCGTTAACAAATGAATTAAAGTAGCTCCCAAAGCATACAAATCCGAAGCCGCCACCGCCCGCCCCCAAAACTGTTCTAAGGGTGCATAGCCACTCGTTCCTACCACTGTAAACGTTACACCTGTCACCGCCGCTTGAGCTTGTACCGCACCAAAATCTACTAGATAAACCTGCTGAGCTTCCCCCAAAATTAAATTACTCGGCTTAATATCTCGGTGCAAAACCGGGGGACTTAATTCATGCAAATAAATTAAAATTTCCAGAACTTCAGTGGCAATTTGGCGTACTTGTTTTTCGGAAAAATGCTGACCATTTTCTAACAATTCCTGAAGCGAAAACCCCGGAATATAATCTTGCACTAACCCAAACCAAGGCAATCCTGCTCCGGCTTCCCGCTCCAGGGAAAAATAATCTCGATAGCAAGGAATGCGGGGATGATTTAGCGCCTGCAAAACTTGTGCTTCTCTTTCAAAGAGCTTGAGTTCTTCCCACTGCATTTCCGGGCTAAAAGCTAACATTTTTAGTGTCACCTGTTCTTGAAACTCTAAATCTACTGCTAGCCAAGTTTGATGACCGGCCGCTGTGCGCCCTAAACGCTGTTGCAATTGATAACGTTCTTGTAAGATTTTTCCTGGTTCTAACACAGCATTGCCCGATTTTTTTTAATTATATGAATTTTTTTTAACTATTAAATTAACTATTTTCCCGAGAGCGTTAAATTGCTAGTACAAGTAATTATCCGTGCATTTCTCCATTCGGCATAATTGTACCGCGCCACTGAGCCCCCGCTAAATTAGCAGTGCTCAAATCTGCCCTAATCAAAGTTGTGCGGTGCAAAATTGCCTCCCGCAAATCTGTTCTAGCCAGGTAAGCATCAGTCAAATCAGCTTCACTCAAATTTGCCTGATTCAAATTAGCTCGACTCAAATCAGCCCGCACCAAATTAGCTCGACTCAAGTCAGCCATAACTAAATTAGCATTGCTCAACTTAACATCAGGAAGAAATGCACCCCGCAAGTTAGCGCCAGCAAATTCAGCATCAATTAACACAGCTCTTTCCAATTTAGCATTTGTCATTACAGCCCAGGAAAAATTTGTTTCTACCAAAGTTGCTTCAGTCAAATATATGCCATCTAAAATAGCTTCGCTCAAATTCGCCTGAGTCAGATTTGCTTCCCCCAGAGATGCTTCTGTCAAATTAGCGTGACTGAGATTAGCTTTAGTCAAATCGGCACCTTGCAAATTGACGCCCCGCAAATCGGCACCTTGCAAATTTGCACCCCGCAAATTTGCACCCTCAAAAATCCGCACCTCCTTCCGCAAATTTGCACCCCGCAAGCACGCCCCGCGCAAATCTGCACCTTGCAAATTCACACCTCGCATATCTGCATCGCTCAAATTTGCATCAATAAAAACTGCCAAAGAGATATTGGCTCTGCGAAAGTCTGCACCTTGCAAAGTCGCTCCGTGGAAGTCTGCATCGGACAAATTTGCTCCGCTCAAGTTTGCTTGATTTAAGTTAGCACCGCACAGCTTTGCATTAGTTAAATTTGCGCGCTGAAGGTTAATTCTGCTCAGGTACGACATCGCTAAGTTTGCACCCCAGAGGTCAGCATTACTTAAATTGACGCCAATTAAATCGGCACCGCTCAGGTATACCCCTCTGAGATTCATACCTTGAAAATCTAGTTCTCCTGATGTATATCGCCTTAAAATTTCGCTGGCATTCATATTTTTTTTGTGGTGAATTAGGTACAATCTGCTATTTCTAGACTTGTTAAAATTCTTCTGTTCGCGCAGGCGGAATTAGTTTTTGTAGCCCCTGACTTAAGTCGGGATATTTAATGATTTTGATTGACAAATTCTTGAGTCCAAAAAACTGTTTTGCTGCCTAACTGTCGCCCGTGAATTTTCACATGAGTAAGATATTTTGATTTTAAAGTACACAGTTTTTTGTGAATGTATGTAGCTGTAGTCTGTTGGTTTGGTACTTCAGCAGACTCCAGAATCACATGGAGCCAACCGTCTTTAAATCCTACTGTAGCAGCAATTCCTTTAGGCTGTAGCAATTGATTAATCAATTGGGCGATCGCCTTTGGTTTGCCTTGTTTTGCCATTTCCAGAAGCTGATACTGATTTGCTTTAGGGCTAGAGTTTTCCGGCGGGATTTCGGAAATATTGTCTGCCATATTTTCTGGGATTTTAGAAAGATTTTTTCCGCTTTCTTTTGACTCCAATTCAATCAAAATTTCCAGCAATTTATCGGTAAACTTCTGAACTTTGCCTACATACTCTCTGAGATTTTTATATTTCCAGTACAAACGATCCTCTGCACTTCCGGTTGAAAACTTTCCATTTAAGGCTGATTCTAACTGGGTGAATATATTTTCTATTTGCGCTGTGGCGGAGTTAGCACTTTGACTGACTAATTCTGTCATTTCTTCTTCCAATCCCAACTTGCGTTTGATGGAATCGCTAATATTTATAATAACAGGAGCAGCAGGTTCTAAAATTTCGATAATAGTCGGCATTTCTGCAACTGGGAATGTTTCTACCATTTCCTGTCTGAACTCAGTAGGATAATTATTGCTGGTTTCTGGTTCTTGAAACGGTAGATTTTCTGCCGTGTCCGGCACTAAGTAACTCTTTTGAGGGTCATAATGATAGTGAGGTGGAGCAGCTTGAAGGATGTGAGTAATCTCGCCTGGATCAAAATAATCGCTGCGTTTGTCCACCAGCTCGATCTCTTCATAAACACTGTTGTTTAAATGTGTCTGATCGTAATCTTCACTAGCCGAAGATTCGGCTTCATGGGGTTCTTCCTGTTGCATTTTTGCGTAACAAGGATTCATCGCTTTGATGATTACGCTCGCTGCTTGGTCGTTTTCATCTCTGTTGTCGAGATTGCTAGCAGTTCTGTACAACTGAGATTCCAGTTCGGCTAGGGTGGTACAGACATTAAACAGTTGTCGCAGTAGATTGTCAAGTTCTTGAGTTTTCAGAAGTAGCCAGTCGCGATCGCTAAAAGTAAACTGGTGATAAAGAGTAGAAAAAATGAGGATTTTCGCCCTCAGCGGATTTGTTTGCTGCAAAATTTTTTGTCGCACATCAAATAAAGTGCCGGGGTTTCTTGCCCTTTCTTCGCTGCTGGGTACTTCCGAACTAAAGTGTTCTTCAAATGCGGGAGCTTCCTGACCGCCAAAACTAGATATGTTTACTTCTAATTTGGTGAAGTCTTCAAATTCATACAGCCTGCTAAGTTGACAGACTATGAGGTCTGCTACTAAAGCATACTCGTTTTTTTTATTAACCTTAGAGACTATACTATTTAAAACTGCTTCAATATCTTCTAACCGGCTGTATTTGGCGCACAGTTCTTCGATTAAAATCCTTACATCGGCGCTGGCGAGTTGGGCAGGGTCGTTTTCCCAGAACTCTTTACAAGCAAAAAATATTATTTTTTTAATGCGCGAGAGATTCACGTCTTGTTCTAATTCGCGAACAACTTCATCTAAAATAGATAAAGCTTTCATAGTTTTCCTCCCATAAAAATACCCTGTCAGTCGATTTTAGATTTGAGATTTTAGATTTGAGATTTACTTGCAGCGCCGTGAATCTGGGAACCAGAACTTGAGTCTAAAATTTTAGTATCTCCACTCAGGAGCGTAGGTGGCACGGTACCCGTTTTTGGGCGGGTCAACACTTAGCAAGAAATAATACAATTATACCACATTTGATAAATGCAAGACTTTGATGCGATCGTAATTGGGAGTGGTATTGGGGGCTTAGTCGCAGGCTCGATGCTAGCTCGCTACGGGAAGCAGGTGCTCGTCTGCGAGAGCCACATCATAGCGGGCGGGGCAGCTCACAGCTTTTCGCGCCGGGGATTTCACTTTGATTCGGGGCCTTCTTTTTATTGCGGTTTGACTGACCCCCGCTCGTTCAATCCTTTGCGGCAAGTTTTTGATGTTTTGGAGGAATCGATCGCAGCAATTTCTTACGATCCGCTGGGGCATTACCATTTTCCAGAGGGAAGTTTACCAATTTATGCTAATGCGAGAAGTTACTTAGATGCTGTAGCTAAATTCGCACCGCAAGGTGCTGTAGAATTACAGCAATTTCAAGAAAACTTATTAGTTTTGTATGAAGCTTTGCGTGGAATTCCGGCTTTAGCACTGAGATCCGACTGGCAGTTGATACCTGTTTTGCTGTCTCGGTACTCGCCTGCTTTGCTGAAGCTGTTGCCGCTAGTAGGTGCGATCGCGGGTTCAGCAGGTTCCTTGATGGATCGGGACGTGCGTGACCCTTGGGTGCGGCGTTTGATCGATTTGGAGTGCTTTTTGCTGTCGGGTTTGAAAGCGCACGGAACTGTCGCGCCGGAAATAGCTTTTATGATTGGCGAACGATCGCGATGTGCGATCGAATATCCTGTAGGTGGCAGCGGTGCGATCGTCGATGCTTTAGTCAGAGGCTTGCAGCGCTGGGGAGGAAAGTTGCGCCTGGGAACTCCTGTCGAGCAAATATTAGTTGAATCCGGCAAAACCAGCGGCGTTCGCTTGAAAAATGGCGAAATTATCCGCGCCCCAATTGTTATTTCAAATGCCACCGTCTGGGATACTTATACAAAGTTACTGCGCCCTGAAGATTTGCCGGAAAGCTACCGAAAAAACGCTTTGTCGATGCCCGCAGTAGACAGTTTCATGCACCTGCATTTAGGAATTAAAGCCGAAGGACTCGAAGGTTTGACCGGCCACCACGTCGTCGTTCACGACAGCAAGATTGACATTACAGTACCCGGAAATACTTGCATGATTTCGATTCCTACAGTGTGGGATGAAAATCTCGCGCCGCCCGGACATCACGCCGTTCACGCTTATACATTGGAACCTTACGAAGGTTGGGAATATGGCGAATTGTATCAGCAGAAAAAGCAAGAGCGATCGCAATCTCTGTTTCAAGCTTTAGAAAAAATTATACCGGATTTGCGATCGCGAATAGTCGTAGAGTCGATCGGCACACCGCTAACCCACGCCCGATTTTTGCGCCGATATCAAGGAACTTACGGGCCTGCAATTGCCGCCGGAAAAGGCACATTTCCCGGCCCGCAAACACCAGTCAAAGGCTTGTATCGCGTGGGAGACAGCACCATGCCCGGAATTGGCGTCCCCGCTGTCGCAGCATCGGGTATTTTGTGCGCGAATACTTTGGTAAATTCCGATGTGACAGCACAATTTTTGTAAGCGAAGGAAGTTCGGCAACGAGCAATGTACGGGATGTAACGGATGTAACTCACATCTTGCACCATTGTCAATAAACCTTTTATGAACAGGCTTTTCGGCCTGTTCCACAAAAAAATTTATCTCTTGTGGAACAGGCCGAAAAGCCTGTTCTTGAGAATGGTGCAAGATGTCAGATGTAACGGATGTCAGGAAGAAGGAAGTTCGGCAACGGATTAACTGGTTCCCTGCCTCTGGCTGGGAACCGAGATCCAGAGGCTCTGCCTCGCTGGCAAAAAAACAGGAGGCTGAGCAAGAGTGAAATGCGTTCCCAGGCTCTTCCTGGGAACGAGGAAAACGAGGAAAAAACTACTTTTTACAAAATCTGCCTGCTGCCAAAACTGATTATCCACCAGCGGCAAAAGCGCCCATAATTGCGATCGACAAAGCCAAACCTGGCAACAGCAGCAATCCTAACATCAAAGCATCGTGTCCGCTCATCACTTTCTCCTGATATTGACGTTAAACATTATACTCTATAAACTGCCATCTTGCCTCGGTCTTAATAATTAATTAAAACCGACAGATAGATTCAGGATTGACAGGGCAAATTTTATTAACAATGGGATTGCCGCGCAAGTCCAGCGTAGTCAACTTTTGCAAAGATTGCAGGGAACTGATATCAGAGATTTGATTGTTGTACAAGTCTAGTAAAAATAAATTATTTAAAGCTTGTAGCGCGCTGCTATCCGAAATCGGATTGTTGAACAAATAAAGTTCAGTCAAATTAGTTAACGATTTCAGCGGACTGATGTCTGATATTTGATTGTTACCGAGGTTGAGTTCAATTAAATTAGTCAGCGATGTCAAAGGACTAATATCTGATATTTGATTTTGGAATAAAACCAATTTATTTAAATTAGTTAAAGATTTCAACGGAGTAATGTCAGATATTTCATTTCCGAACAGAAACAGCGTAGTCAGATTTTTCAAGGAAGCCAGCGGCGTGATATCTGATATTTTATTATTGTAAAGGTAGAGTGTCTGGAGTTCAGTTAAATTTGCCAGAGGAGCGAGATCGGAAATTTGATTGTTGTAGAGAATCAGCGCATTTAAGTTAGTTAAATTTTTCACCGGAGTGATGTCGGAAATTTTGTTGTCAAACAAGACAAGTGCGGTAAGATTAGTTAGACCTGCTAGGGGACTGATGTCTGAGATTTGATTGGTATCGAGAACGAGTATAGTCAGATTTATTAGAGATGAAAGCGAACTGATATCTGATATTTGATTGACATCTATAACCAGAGTTTTCAGGTTAGTTAAAGATTGCAGGGTATCGAGGTCAGATATTTGATTACTGCCTAGGATGAGATTAGTAAGTTGAGTGAAAGATGAGAGGGGGCTGATATCGGTAATTTGAAGATTTTTGAGGTTAAGTTCTTTTGTATTAGAAAGCAGTTCGTTAGCTCGATCGCACTCGGCGGTGTCTGATATTTGCAACAGTATGTCTACGGTATGTTTGGCGTCGGGCGAGATATTTTCTTTTTGCTTGCACCAATCGGGAAACTTATTATAATTTGTCATGGGCTGTGCTGCCTTAATCGATTTTAGATGCGAGATTTGAAATTTTAGATAAGTATAGCAATTCTATTTCATTTGTGAATGAGATTTTTTTCGGGTTTTGAGAAATTTTAGCAAAAATTGTGTAAAGTAATCTTAACATCCTTAATTGCATTGTATTCGCAGGAGCCAAGAGCCAACTATGACACCAGAACTAATTTTTAATGCCGGTAATCTGTTCGTTGTGCCTTTCTGGGCAATTATGATTTTATTACCAAACTGGGGAATTACCCGAAAAGTGATGAATTCCTTTATTCCGTTTGCAGTGCTAGCCGTTTTGTACATATATTTGTTTGGTAGCAGTCTGACGGCGGAAAATGCGGCTGCTTTGTCCAATCCCAAGCTAGCAGATATTGCTAAGTTTCTGGGGGAGGAAACGGCGGCTGCTACGGGATGGATACATTTTTTAGTGATGGATTTGTTTGTCGGGCGCTGGATTTATTTGGAAGGACAGCGGACAGGAGTTTGGACGGTTCACTCTTTGGCTTTGTGTTTTTTTGCTGGGCCGATGGGATTGCTTTCTCATATTGTAACTGCTTGGATTACTCAAAGGTTTTTCCCGAATTCTGAAAGTCTTTCAGGGGCGGGTTCTGGGGCCCACCCCCAAGAAAATTGATGTATTGTGGAACGGGCTCTGTGGCCCGTTCGTTCCTAAGTATGGCGCAAGATATCAGTAACAATATAGAGCGTAGCTAAACCCGCTCCTTGTATTTGGAAAGAGGTAGATGGTGATTTACTGTTGGGTGGGGGCGGGTTTATGAAATTATGGGTTTTAGGCAATTATTGTTGGTGAAACCCGCCCCTACAATCCTCGATCGCAGCTTGGAACTTTTACAAAATTTTACCAGATTAAGAAGTGGCTAGGGGCAACACTAAACGAGCCACAATTAAATTGTTTTCTAACATTTCTATAGAAAAGTTTCCCCCCATTAAGCGTACCGCTCGCTGACAAATTAAGAGATTTTGCACGATCGACCTATGGGAATTAGAAACCGCTAATATATCGGGTTCGGAACCGCCGTTGAAGGCAGCAATTAACTGTCGATCGCACGCGCCGCTATCGATCACAGACAATTCTAACAAATCTTCCCCCAACAACTCAGAGCGAATCTCAATCTTGGCGCCAACAGCAGAGCGCCTGCAAGCCGTCGTCAGCAATTCGCACAGAATCAAATCCAGCTTGATACTGTCCCCGCGAACACTCAAAGTCTGACCCGCAGGCATCGACACAGCAGTTTCTCTGTGCACTTCCAGCAAGACTTTCGCCTGTTTGACCTGGGGGGCCGTTCGATCGAGCGATCGCCTCAGCCAAGCGCTCACAGGCACCGCATCTTGTGCGAATTGCAGCCGCCAATGTTCCTGTTTTAGCAGCAAATGAGTTGACCCCAAAGCATTGCCAATTTGCCGCAAAACCTGTTGGTAGCGCAAAATTTTCAGAGCATCCTTTTGCTCCTTCGCCGACTGCAAAATCGACTGACTCAACTCCCCCAACTCCTTCACCCCCGCTCCCACCGTGCGGTAAAACTCCTCAAAACGGCGCTGTTTGTACCAGTTGAGCAACTCCAGATCCAATCGCTGCGACTCCTGGGCCGATTGCACCGCCAAATACCTGCGCCACCAAGCCAACTGAGACGCCATCGAGCTGAGTAAACTCACCGACAACTCCGACCACTGGCGGCCCGGAGCGTCTGCAGCCACCACAATGCCCACCGGAGCGTGTTCTGGGGCCGTCCGCAGCGCTACCGTCATAATCTCGCCAATTCCCGGACTGCGGAGCCACCGCTTTGTCGCCAGTGGCAGTTGGCTCGTGCTCTGTTGCACCACGCAGTTAGCAGCCAGGGTTTGTTGGATCAAAGCATCTGTTTTGACAGGAATCTCCGCCTCGGGATTGAGGGCAAATACGGGATTGGCAGCTACCGTCGCCACGATCGAACCTTCCTCATCACCGGGATTCCAAGTAATTACGGCTACTAAAGGACAGGAAATTGTCTGGGAAACGTGTTGAGCAAAGTTACGATCGAGCTTTTGTAGCGGCAACTCTGGGAACATCGGCGGTGAAGCAGCAGATATCTCTTGCTCAGATTGCTCATCAGGAGAATGGTGCAAAACCGCCAAACCCGATTTGAGCGATCGCTCAAATTGCTGATATTTGTCGATTGCCGAACTCTGCTGCCACGAGTGCAGGATCAATCCGAGTTGTTCGCCCACTAGCCGAACTAATTCTTGCTCCGATCGCCTCCAAGTGCGAGTTGCACTGTGCCCGACAACCAGCAAACCCTCGATCGATTTGCGATTGGCGATTTTCGATTTGAGATTGGGGTTTTCTCCCTCGGACTTTTTCGCCCGAGTGCTCGATGCCAAAAGCGATCGCACCCCAGCTTCCCCCAACACATCCCGCCAAGCGCCCAACCGCCCATCTTCCTCCCAATTTTCAATAGCTAGAGGTGCACTTGCTTGCAACAGCCCCACGTCAGCCACATCCAGGGCGTTGAGCGGCGACGGCACTGCCCTGCGGTTGCGGGGCAGATTTTGGCAGACAATTTCAAAGCGATTTTGTTCTTCGCCGTACAGCAGCAGCAAAAAGTATTCGCATTTGAGCCGATCGCACAACTGTTCGGCGGTATTTTTCAAAGTCGCCTCCCAGTCAGCATCGCTGTAGATGGCGTGAGCTATTCCCGCAGTTAAATCTCGATCGATCTCAATTTGCTGAATTTTCTCCTCCATCTCCGACACAGGAGCCGTCAGAGCCACTAACTGCGCCACTCCCCGCAGATAATGCTTTTCATTGTCTTGCCAAATCCGGGGCTCGCCGGCTTCGACTGCCAAAAATCCCAACAATTCCCCTTCCGAAACAATCGGCGCAGCCAACAGAGAGCGAGCGCGGATTTGCTGCATCAACCGCCCCGTCAGCTCAGTTTTCAGAGAACTTTGAGATTCACCGATCCAAACCATTTCTTCCCTGCCCAAAGCCTGATAAAATTCGCCCAAGTCTTGGACGGTGATGCCCGAAGCCGCTCGGCCCGGCCCGCTCAAACCCGGAGCAACTTCGCGGTTGCTGACTCGGCGCCAAAAATAGCGCCGCTCTCGCTCGAACCAATAAACATTGGTGCGCGTCGGCTCGATAAATTCATGAGTTTGTTCGACAACTGCTTGCAAGTATTGGTCGAGCGATCGCAATTCCCCCAACTGCGAAATCAGCGCTAAAAGAGACTCATCTGGGTGTTTAACTTGTTGTCGCTGCCAGTCTTTTTCTATTTGGTAAAGAGCAGTTGCCAGCGCTCCAAATACGATCGCCAACTGGGTTTTTTCCCCCGACTTGGGCGACGCTCCCCATACCTCAGTTCCGAGCAAAATCACGCCGTAGCAGCGGTCTTTGTAGCGCAGCGGAAACAGAGTCGTGCCTTGAATATTGAAAGTTTGAGCTGCTTTGCGCCATTCTCCGGCTCGGTTTTCCGATCGCAAATCCGGGACTCCCACCGGCCGGAGCTGAATCACCACTTGTTCCAGCAAATCCCCTGGGCTGAGGGCAAACCGCTGTTTGAGAAAAGACTGGTCGCCGTTAGGAGTTATGCCGCCTTTCCCGAACAATCTGTGGGCCTGTCGATCGTACAACCCGATCCAAATCAAACCCCAGTCAAATTCCGCTTGCAAGTAACCGAGTGTGGTCGAAAGTAGCACTTCCACATTCTCCTCTTCTCGGAGAGTCTGGAGAACGCGCTCTAGGGTCGCGATTTGTTCGTCTAAATCCTTTGGTCTTTGCTGCTGCCCCATTTCCAAGCTTCCCCGCACCTTGTCTAATTTAAAATTACTAACTTAAAGATTCAAAAAATTAAAATGCCAAAGAGTCAACTTATAATATAATCGTCTCACTTATCCTTCAGTCTCAAACATTGGATAAAGTCGATCGAAGTTGAAGTAACAACCTCACCTTCACTGTCTGCTCGTGAATATTTTTATTTTCCTTCTCCTTTCTAATTTGTAAATTGCCCCAGTACAAATCATTGGATATTTATCAATCAAGTGTACGCCCGCTGTTGTTTTCCGTATTGAAAACCGATGCCGAGTGGCTGCACAACCGCACTCTCCAAGTTCTTGAACTCGCAGCCAGAACCCAGTCAAACCCAGCAACCAGCCAAATGCTCTCTCGATTGCAGAAATCTTTGGGAGTCCAAGATTCTCGCCTCGAACAATCTTTGTGGGGACTGAGCTTTAACAATCCTGTCGGCTTGGCCGCCGGATTTGATAAAAACGGCGTAGCTGCCGATATTTGGGCAAATTTTGGCTTTGGCTTTGCCGAACTTGGCACTGTCACTTGTCAACCACAGCCGGGAAACCCCCAACCTCGCTTGTTTCGCTTGACGGAGGACAGTGCAGCCCTCAACCGCATGGGATTTAACAATCAAGGAGCCGGGGCAATGGCAGCCCGGTTTCAGGCAGCACAGAAAAAGTCCCCACTCGATGCCCAGGGCCCCATGCCTCAGTCTCCGTTCCCCTTGGGCATCAATCTCGGTAAATCTAAGGTAACACCGTTAGAGCAGGCAGCAGCCGACTATTTCGAGAGTTTTAAGCTGCTGAAAGATTGGGGCGACTATTTTGTAGTCAACGTTTCCTCTCCGAATACGCCTGGATTGCGATCGCTCCAAGATGCTGCTGGGCTTACCACAATTTTGGAAATGTTGCAACAAGAAAATCGGGGAATCAAGCCCATTTTAGTCAAGATTGCGCCGGATTTGGAGTCGGAGGATCTCGTATCTATCCTCGACTTAGCAAAAACCTACCAATTAGCAGGAATTATCGCCACCAATACCACCATCCGCCGCGACGGATTGAAAACACAAATATTGCCAGAAACAGGCAAACCAATCGCCGAAGAAGCCGGGGGAATTAGCGGGCTTCCTGTGCGGGAGCGATCGACAGAAGTAATCCGATTTATCTGGCAATATACAAAAGGCGAATTGCCCATAATTGGAGTTGGCGGCATTTTCACCGCCGAAGATGCTTGGGAAAAAATAGCCGCCGGTGCCAGTTTAATTCAAGTTTACACCGGTTGGGTTTACGAAGGGCCTTGGATGGTGCGTCGGATTCTCCAAGGTTTGTTGCAAAAGTTAGAAAAACGCGGATTTAGTTCTATTTCTGAGGCAGTAGGTTCGGACAATCAATAGACATAGGACTGTTGACTGTTAACTGTTAACTAATGACTAATGACTAATGATATCAATTCCGGTTGCATTGGAATGATTAAACCGCAGAGAACGCAGAGAACGCAGAGGAAGAGAACAGAGAGATGAATAATTCTGATGCTAACGGATTTGATATGACTAATGACTAATGACTATTGACTGTTGACTGGTGACTGTGAGTAAAAAAATGAAAATTGCGCGAATTATTTGTTGGCAGCTTGATTCGACTTTAAGCCCGACTTAGAAGCGCGGATTTGATATCATTCCGGCCTGACTGCCGGAATTGATATGACTCACAGTGCGATCGCTAAAAAAACTATCAGGCAACACTATACCAACAGTTCCCTAACATTAATACTACAATAAATCTTTTCTTTTCCCTCGACTTTAATCAGTTTTAGATCAAAAGTAAATCAGCGCTCTAAAATTTCAATAATCTTAACAAATCGATTGATATAATATCATGTCCGGTCGAGCGACCGCAATTTTTGTAGGGGCGGGTTCACCAACAATACCTGCCAATAATTGACCATCTCAAAAACCCGCCCCTACCGGGATATTATGGTTAATCGATCGGACATGATATAACACGCATCTAATCAAATATTTCCGCTAATTTCAAAGCATTAACTTGAGCTTGAGCTTTATGCAGCGACTCCTGCCATTCCCTTTCTGGATCGCTATCAGCAACAATCCCCGCACCCACTTGTCCCCAAACAACTCCCCCTGTCGTACCGTCACTTTTTGGTGCATATAAAAGGGTGCGAATTAAAATATTTAAATCCAGGTTGCCGCGCCAGTCCAAATAACCGCAAGAACCGTAAAATAAATTGCGCTTCACAGGTTCCAATTCTTCGATAATTTCCAGACAGCGCACTTTCGGACAACCTGTAATCGTACCGCCCGGAAATACCCCTCGAATTAAGTCGATCGCGTCGCAATCTTCTCTTAATGTACCGATAACATTACTGACGAGGTGCATCACATGACTGTAGCGTTCAATCGTCAGAAATTCGTTAACTTTTACCGAACCCCATTCACACACCCTCCCGATATCGTTGCGTTCTAAGTCAACTAACATAATATGTTCGGCTCTTTCTTTGATATTCTCTATTAATTCCTGTGCTAACTGCTCATCTTGAATGGAGGTTAAACCTCGCGGTCTCGTTCCCGCGATCGGTCTAGTATCCACTTTTTTCCCTAATAATTGAACCAGTCTTTCCGGCGAACAACTAACTATCGCCCCCCACGGAGTTTGCCAATAACTTGCAAAAGGCGAAGGATTGATCTGTTGCAAAGCGCGGTAAATTGACCAACTACTGCAATCTGTACGGGCTTCAAACCGCAAAGATAAATTAGCCTGAAAAATATCGCCCGCATGAATATACTTCTGAGCTTTTCGCACTATTTCTTTATACTCACTCTGAGATAATTGGAAAATAGGAGTAGCCGAATTTTGTTGAGAATTTTCCGGTAAATTATTCTCGATTATTTCTGGCTTGGTTTCCTCTAATTGATGCTGCATAACATCGAGGTGAGAAGGTTGACTCGCAGCCAACCAGAGAATTTGCGTTTGACTGTCTAAAACTGCAAAAGATTCTGGTTCGTACCAACAGCTAACCGGGAAAGGAAGCGGATCGGTATTGAGTTGGGGCAGGTGTTCGATTTCCCATGCTAAATCATAACCTAGCCATCCCAACCAACCCCCAGTAAAAGGAATTTCCGGCGGTACATTCACTGCTAAATTTTGCTCTTGAGAGTCCAAAAGAGCGCGTAGAAAAGGTAAAATTTCACCGACTGGTGGTGTCCATAGCTGAGATTGACCGTCAATTATCCGGGGAGAACCCGCACAAATAGAATATCGTGCCAAGTTAGTAGAAGATGTAACTGGACTTTCTAGCAGAACAGCCATATCGCGGGGGAAACACTCCGATATTGAGCCTGCACTTTCGGCGGTTTTACCGAGAAATAAAGTTTGAAAAATCTCCGATCCGCTGCGCTGATTTAGGGGAAGCTTTCGCCAATGCCAAGGTTGTATTTGTTTCATTATAGATTGCACTAGGGTTAACACTTTCAGGACTTACGCAAAATGTCAATTCTGTAGTAAAGTGCACAGTTCGCACCCTCCTAAAATCGATTTAAAGCGTTATCTCAGCCATTATTTACAACTTTCCAAATATCTCCGCTTGCCTCTTTTTTGAGGCGTATCCAACCCCTAACGGAGTTAATGAGAAATATAGTTTTGGTTCTGTGCAAATCATCTAAGGTAATTAATTCTTCTCTGATTTTTCCCTCCTCTAAAAGTTGAGAACGAAACGTCCCCGGTAATAAACCGCACTTGAGGGGAGGTGTGATTAGACCTGCGGGTGTATCGATCGCGATATTGGCGATCGTGGATTCGGTGATAACTCCATCTTGATTCCACAGAAAGACATCCTGATATTGGGGCTGCGACTCCAAAGCCATTGTATAAGGCAATCGGTAAGTTGTCTTGTGGTAAAGAAATGGGTTTTGAGAATCGATCGGTTGGCGGGCAATTCCCACAGATGCACCGATTTTTAAGATACCGCTATCTAGTGTCTGAGCTTGTAACGTTATGTTTCCCTCACAAGATATTGTTAACCGTATTTTGTGTTTGACTGACCCGCAAGTCATACTTAATGCTTGTAAAGCTTTGCTTGTTTCTGTTAGCGATAGGGAAAAATTAAAATAATCAGCCGATCGCTGTAATCTTTGAAGATGTCTGTCTAGCAAAAAATAGCCGTTTTTGGGTTCCCATAAAAGTGATTCCAGCAATTCAAAGTTTGGCTGGTGTTGAATCATATTTTTGTCAATATAATATAATGTAAATTCGGGAACAAGACAATTATTAGACCCGCGAAGCGGCCTGTTCGTGTAATTATATAGGAAGTTAACTTGAATTTATGTTGCCTAAATCCTTTATATTTCAATGGCGCTTTGCCATCGGGCTGTTAATATTAACCTCAGTGCTCACACCCCTAGCGCTCAACTACTACGTCCGATTTGTTACCCGCAACTACCGCCACAGCGATATAGCTAACGTGCCTGCTGAACCCATTGCTATAGTTTTTGGTGCCGGACTTTGGGAAGACGGCACTCCAAGCCCCATGTTAGCCGATCGAGTGCAAGCAGCCGTCGATTTGTACAAAGCGGGGCGAGTGGACAAACTTTTGATGACAGGAGACAATAGCACCGTCGATTACAACGAAGTCCAAGCAATGCAGGACTACGCCGAAGCCCAGGGCGTACCGATTAATAATATCGTTCTCGATTATGCCGGATTTAGCACCTATGAAAGTTGCTACCGGGCGAAAGAGATTTTTGGCATAACGCAGGCTGTTTTAGTTACCCAAAACTTTCACTTAGCCCGCGCTGTTTATACCTGCCGCCGGTTGGGCATAAAGGCGATCGGCTTAGGAACGCCGGATTGGGGCAAATTTCGCCAAAAGGGCATGATTCGCTACACTTTCCGCGAATTTTTGGCAGTCATCAAAGCGCTTTGGGAAGTGCGCGTTACCCGTCCCGAACCGACTTTTTTGGGGCCGTTTGAAGGAATTCAAGAAAAGTTATGATATCATGTCCAGTCGAGCGACCGTGATTTTTGTAGGGGCCCGTGAGCCAACAATACCTGCCAACAAAGGACAATCTCCAAAACCCGCCCAGACCAGGATATTATGGTTAATTGATCGGACATGATATGAGTTATATGTTGAAGACTTTAGTCCTTAAAACAAAAACTAAAGTCTTCACTAAAAACAAATTTTATTACAACTAACCGGACATCAGGTAAGGAGTGCGAATTAAATAACTTACAATTTTAATTGTTATTGTGGGATGGGCGTCCCGCCCGTCTTTTTTGGACGGGCGGGACG